>NTKF01000032.1 GCA_002457295.1 Flavobacteriales bacterium MED-G22 | reverse complement strand
GTGGAAATAATAAACCCTCCCGTTAAGGAGGGTCAAAGTCAACTTAAATAGTCTTGATATTCTAATCTAATAATTAAAATGCGCTCTACTGGTTTCATCTTTTTCAAAGGCCAAAAAATATTTCAATTTTTCATCTAAATTATAAACAGGTAAGATTTTGATATGACATAAATATAGCTCACCATTTTTCCTGTAGTTTACAATAGAACCACTAAAAGTATGGTTTAAAGCTAATTCATTGTTAAGTTGAGTTTTTACTGCCGTAGAGGTCTTTTCTCCCTGAAGAAAAGAGGGTTTTTTCCCAACAGCAAATTTATTTGTGTAACCAGTCATATCTTTAAATCCGTCACTTACCCAAATAATTTTGTGGGCTTTATCTGAAAGTACTAATGCATCATAATCATAATTGTAAATATTAGACTCTAATTCGGAAGAAAAACAGTTTTTAAAATACTTTTCAATTTTAGACACATCCTTTTTTCTTCTAAAACCTCTGACCAATTCATTATAATTTTCAATATGGTAATTAAAACTCAATAGTGGTGATGTGATTTTTTTATTTTTTTTCACTTTAATAATATTAATTGTTCTATTTTAAATGAGGGCATAAGAAGTAACAAGTATTTATCAAATTTAATCTTTGATATCCTAAAAAGCTAATAGTTAATAATAAGTTTAAATTATAGAGGTATAAGACCTAGCTGTCTACCATTTAAATAAATAATTAAAATATAATCCCAATATAAGTTGAATTGTAAATGATTGCAAATATGTATCTGTAAAAAACCCTCCGCGATAGAGGGTAAATAATTTACTTTGACATTTCTGACATAGCATTAGCTTCTTTCATTGCGACACTTGGGTCATTATATGCTTGAAAAATGACCACTTTACCATTTTCCCATTTTAGGTCTGTATGAACCCTTACAGAGTTAGTTTCTTCAGTAAACGCTCCAGTGGCTTTAACAGTAAACCAATGATTTGTCCAAATATTCCCATTGTTAAAGTAATTTGTGTGGGAGTAATCTTCCGATATTGAAAATGAGCTAAATAAGGAGCGTTCTTGTTTTAAGCCCTCTATAGTGGTTTTTTTATCGAGGACATTGTTGTTGATTAAAACTTCGCAATCCTCTGAAAATAATTCTTCCCAAAGGGTAAAATCATTGTCTTTATATGCTTTGAGTAAGTTTTTTGCATTGAGGGATAATTCGTCACTATCCTTTACAACTGCAGTGCCCTGCGGTTTTTGATTAGAGCAGGAAAAGGTCATAGCAGATAAAAAAAGGATTGATAATATTTTTTTCATTTTAAATAATTTATGGTTGATATTTATAAACCTAATTAACTCAATTTAAATATGCAACTAATTAACCTAAGCTTAATATTGAACTGTACCGTTGTCCCAAACACAAGTAATTGGACAGTGAGACATTCCTCTATAAACATTAGTTTGACTTATTTAAGAGAGTTAGAAGTGCCAGAAATTAAAGAGGGCGATATGCCTGAATTGCAAAATAATTAATTCTAAATTATTGGCAAAAATTTATATTAGTGCCAAAAAAAATTGTTGAGAAAAAGACATAGTACCCCCTAATACATGAATCGTTTTATACACTGTATCGAGGTATAAAGTTTTTGTTTTTTTGGGGTGCACAAATGTATAATGTAAAATGGTACAGAGCATAAGAGTTGCACTGTAAAAAACTTAACATGAAGTTACAATTTTTAAATGATAATTTCAAGTTGAGTTTTCAAGACTTCTCAACAAGAAAGCACCTCTAATCATAGTCCTCAAAGAGCTTTTGTCTTATAAGTGCCGAAAGTGAAATTCTGTTGTTCTTGGCAATCTGCAATAGAATTTCCTTATCGGATTTATCAATTTTAAATAGTATTAGTTCTTTCATGATGAAATAAATTAAAGATTAGTAATATGGTGTATATATATCGTTGTACTTTATTTAATGATACTCCATAAAAAAAATATCCTTTGTATATATCGAAACATTTAAAATTCATTAATAGAATTAATTAACATTTATTTTTTTGGCACTATGTATAAATAGATGCCAAATTAAAGTTAGTGCCGCCCCCCTCTGGATTTATTCATGTGTGTGCCACTTCACTTGTTGGCAGGTTAGCGCAGTAAGTTGAATGATAGCTGGGCGGATTCGAAATTCAGAAAGGAAACTATCGCAATTCTTACGGCATTAATCTACCCGAGCCAACAGCCTTACTCTTATGACTGAAGTTTGGTTGGTTTGTTTTAAAATGAGTACCAACATTCATTTTTAAATTATATTAAAATAACAGGGAGGTCTAAAAGTGTTTGGGTGTTTTTAGGGGTAAATTATTAACAATTTATATATTAGTCTTATGGAATGGTACATGAAAAACCGATAGTGGATATGGGGAGTGACTGGTGTGTATCTTGCCTATAGAATTTATCTATCAATAGCTTATTAGTTTAGACTTTAATTACTAGGGATGCGTTTTAAAAGGTTTAATAAATTGGTAAATCTCGAGACAAGGAATTACTTCAGATATGCCATAGGTGAGGTTATTCTGGTTGTAGCTGGAATTTTAATTGCACTTCAGGTTAATAATTGGAATGAGTTAAAGAAACAAGAAAAAGAGGAAAAGAAAATACTACTTTCATTACATAACGAGATTTCATCAAGTATTCTTAATTGTGAACTTGTAATTAAAAAAAGGAGAGAAGTTTTAAACGCTGGTGAAGAAATCCTGAAATATACGTCACCAAACGGAATTTGGAAATCTCAATATAAGCTTGATAGTTTAATTTTTCATATCACAAATTCTGGTTGGAGACATGTTCCGCAAGAGGGCGTGCTAAATGAAATTATCAATTCTGGCAAATTATCCCTGATAAGTGAAAATAAACTTAGGACACAAATTTCATCTCTGCCAAGAGCCTATTCACAAATGATAGAAAATGACAGAATCAATCGATTAAATATTACTGTTAATATAGTGCCTTTATTCTATAGCAAATCAATTTTAAAAAATGTCACAAACTATATTGAACCTTTCAAATTTTCAAAAACTCCACTTGGGTATACTAAATTCAAAACTTCGAATAATTTGCTATTAAGAGACCCTGAAATTGAAGGCGCTCTTTCATATCAAAATACTTATCAAAAGTATGGGGTTGAATTTTTGGAAAAAGTAAGACTGAAATATTTTGAGATTCAAGAACTTATTGAAGCAAAGTATCCTGATGTGGATTATGTTAAGCTTGACAAAGATTTAGATAGAGGGGTCTGGAACTAATTCGGTAAAAGTATAACTGACAGTTGGAAACAACTCCATCGGCACACACTACCTGAATTCGTGCCAAATATTGCAATTTACCGAGAGTCCTATAGCTTGAGGATTACTTTAGTAATCCGCGTTGACGAAGTTGAAAAACGTGCCAAAAACGTGCCAAAAAGTGGTTAAAATTCCGTATCTTAATATAAGGATTGCTCTTTAAGGAATTTGTTTTTCAACTGAGGAAACAGCTGGCTAATAGCAACAAAAAAAGGGTCTCCCAAAGGAAACCCTTATTCAATTAAAGTGGAGAAGATGGGACTCGAACCCACGACCTCTTGACTGCCAGTCAAACGCTCTAGCCAGCTGAGCTACATCCCCATTCGGCTTGGTTCCAAAAATACAATAAACTTTGAATTTAATCTCCCCAAATACCCATCCCTTTTTATTGTGCTATCTTTAAAGCGATGCGTATAAAAAGCGGACTTTTGGTTTTTATTCTTTCATTGGTTTTTGACCTCGCCTTTGGTCAGGGAGATGCCAACCTACTCTTGCAATACCGCAAAGGGCCTGACATGAGCCGCTATCGAAAATGGAATTTTGACCTACACCTCAGAGGAGTTTATATGAGTCCACAAGGCAATCACGCAGTCCCAAAAATAGGGTATGCCTTTGGCGGAAATATACAATACAAATACGCTAATTCCTTTGGGGCAACCACCGGAGTAGATTTATTATCCGTGCATTACCAATACCAACTCAACGATAACACCACCACAGACCAAATTCGTTACCTGAGTTTTCCCCTCGCCATTCGGGTTTTCCCTTCTGCACGAATCCATTTTGAAACAGGGCTCTTATTCCATCACTTGCTCAAGGCAGAAAACTCAGCCATCGTAGACCTTCGCCAAAACACCAATACCTATCCTGAGGGCGTCTTTAAAAACGCATTCGGATGGCTTTTTGGGGTGCACTACAATATTTGGAAAAAATTTTACCTATCCCTTGAATACCGCTTTTTCAAAAGAGCCACCATTACACAGCGCATTCAAAAAAATAACTTCAATGGCTTTTTGGTTGGGGTTAATTTTTTGATCCGCAGCCACAACAGAAAAGGACCTTAATCTTTTTGGTAAATTCTTATTTCTACTTTAGGTGGTTTTGAAAATGCTTTAACCCTAACGTCCCTTCTTTTATTCAATACCGAATAAATACTGTCACTAGGAATTTTACGGTCATTCAAAAAAACCGTTGGCATTTGCTGCCCATAAAGCATAGGGGGCATTTGACTCGTAAGAATCACATCGTGGTTTCCCCCTTGGGCAATCGAATAAATACTGTCACCAGGAATTTTACGACCATTCATAAGAACCATTGGCATTTGCTGTGCATAGGAGTCATTTGACCCATGAGGAGCATATTGTGATTTCCTCCATGAGGAACCGAACAAATACTGTCGCTGAGAACTTTACGGTCACTCATAAAACTTGAGATATTTTCGGCAACCGTAATCGAATCCTTAGATGAAAATGTTAACGATTCCAATTTGAAATGAGAAGCCTCTGACACTTGGTCTTTATCAAAAAAAACCAACGGCGTTTGCATTCCATAGGGTACAGGAACCGATTGACCTGTGGGGATCATAAGTAGATCGGGCGCTTGGGCAATCGTTTCAGTCTTTATTTCTTCAACTGGCGGTTCTTCATAAGTTTTAAAAACCGAACACGAATACAGGAGTAAAATCAACAATGAGGTGGGAAAGATCGTTTTCATATGATTTGGGTTTCTTCCCAAGTTAATAAAAACTCTAGAAAAACCTTGCTATAGATATGTTAAGATAATAGTGCCCATTAGGTGTTTGCGCTTTATTGTCCTTCGAAACCCTATTCCAAAGGGTTTGAAACCGCCATTTTTTACCGTAAAAAGCCAACCCAATTTCCAAACTGTTTTTATAGGGAATCGCAGGCAGTACAAAAGGAGCGGTATCGTCAAACAAACTCCCTGAGATCATAAAATCATGAAAACGGTATTCTTGTCGGGTACCGATGTAAAAACCAAAACCATCCTCTTGCATTTCTAGCGGATTCCCCGCATAAGAAATCACCTTTGAGGAACCCAAAAGCAATCCGAAATTTACTCCCACTGCGGAGCGTTGGGTGCCTAAATTTCCGAACAAGTTAGTGAGAAAAGCCCCTTTGTTAAAAAGGTGTATACGCCTTTTAAATCCCCCATTCACATTCACATGAAAACGCTGCGGAACAGCTTGCTCCCAAGCCATATGGGGTAAGTCCAAAATTTTGTCGTGGTAAAAGTTTTGAAAAAGGGGGGCCAGCGAAGCCTCGCCTGTCATCCCTGCTTTAATCGACCAAAGCCATGACGCATTTCCATTTTTTTGTACCTCCTCAGTCCTCTCCAAGAATAACCAACCCCCATAGGGATAATCAAAAAGATCGACATCCGTCGTATATCTTTTTGTCGGCGTATAAATCTCCTGACCTAGCGTCCAATGAACGTATTTTTTCGTTGCTTCGTTACCCCCTATACCCTCCTTTAACTCACCTAAACTGATGAATACCCCGCTGGAGTAATACCGATCCTTGCCAAAATAGAGGTCATTATCCACCGAGAGGTTTAAATAGCGCTGAGCGGCCAATGATTGCATAACCAATAGGCATAGGAACAGAAACAGGAAATAAAATTTATTCATTATAAATATAGTAAGCGAAAAATACTTATCATTTTTTGAAAAGCCTATCAATAATCATTTGAATTCGATCCACGTGGGTAAAAACAAAATAGATTGGCTATTTTTGAGCTATTATGGAAGGCAGCATCACCCTGAAAAAAGAAAATAAAATTGGAAGGATTCACTTTTCCCATCCCAAAGGTAATAGCCTGCCTACTAAGCTGTTACAAAGTTTAGCGAATACCTTAGATCAGGCAGAAAACGATGCAGAGATAAATGTGGTGATCTTGGAAAGCGGAGGCAGCAGTGCCTTTTGTGCCGGAGCTTCTTTAAGTGAACTTAAAAAAATCACAAGCCTAGAGGAGGGAACCGCCTTTTTTATGGGTTTTGCTCGAGTTTTAAATACCCTTCGCCAAATGTCAAAATTTGTTTTGGCAAGAGTCCACGGGAAAATTGTCGGTGGTGGGGTTGGTTTGGTCGCTGCTTGTGACTATGCTTTTGCCTCAGCCGAAGCCGCAGTTAAACTATCCGAACTGTCTATCGGTCTTGGACCCTATGTCATCGAGCCTGCTGTAAGTCGGAAAATTGGAAATACCGCTTTTACCCAATTATCGCTAGATAGCGCAAATTGGAAAACTGCTGACTGGGGAATACAAAAAGGCCTTTATGCGCATTTGAGCCCTGATATCGAAAGTATGGATCAGGCGCTGAATCAAAAGGCAGCCTTGCTCGCTTCCTATGCCCCTGAGGCTTGCAGCGAGTTGAGAAAATTACACTGGAAAGATACCCAACACTGGGAAACCCTTTTGCCAAAAAATGCGGAGATAACCGCGCGTCTTGCGCTTTCTGATTACACACAAAAATTTATCAAATCCCTATAAATCATGGAAAAAACTGTTCGTGTTACCAAACAGTTCAAATTTGAAACCGGTCATGCCCTCTATGGTTATGACGGTCTTTGCAAGAATGTTCACGGGCACAGCTATAAACTCGATGTCACCGTAATTGGTCAGCCCATTGACGATTCTGAACACGTAAAAAACGGTATGGTCATTGACTTTGGAGATCTTAAAGTCATTGTCAATCGGGAGATCGTTGATCCCTTTGATCACGCTACGGTGCTAAACGTCAGCTCACCACATAAAGCCATTGCAGACGAAATGGAAAATCGCGGTCATAAAATCGTGCGAGTCGATTACCAACCTACCAGTGAAATGATGATTTTGGATTTTGCGGAAAAAATAAAAAAGAAATTACCCGATCACTTGCGGCTCTATTCTCTAAAATTGAGAGAAACCGAAACAGCTTTCGCAGAGTGGTATGCTAGAGACAATTGATCAAAAGCCCAATTCCTCTAAATCCGCTTTGGGTTGATCAGAAATGGAAGGGTCATTGACCGCATCATATTCCTCACAATCCAATGGAATGCTTACCACCTCTGGGGCAATAAACTCTTCTTGAGAAATACCTAGGTCTTCGTTTTCATATGCGCCTTTCATGTACAATGCCCAAATTGGCAATGCCATCGCCGCTCCCTGACCAAAAGCAATTTCCTCAAAGTGGATCGAGCGGTCTTCACCACCTACCCAAACTCCCGTGACCAAATTGGGAACCATTCCCATAAACCAACCGTCACTTTGATTTTGTGTCGTTCCTGTTTTTCCCGCTATAGGATTTTCAAAAATATAAGGGTAACCCGTAACGACATTTTCATAAACATAACTCGTTTTTTCAAGTCCTGCATGTCGCAACCGCGCTCCAGAGCCGTGCTGAGTAACCCCCTCCATTAAATTCAGGGTAACATAGGCTGCTTCCTGACTGATCACATCTCGGGTTTCTGGAACAACCTCAAACAAGGCCATCCCATTTTTGTCCTCTATCCTAGTGATCACAATCGGTTTGATATAAATCCCCTGATTGGCAAAGGTGCCATAGGCTCCCACCAATTCATACAAGCTGATATCGGGGGTTCCCAGTGCAATTGAAGGAACATTAGGTATGTAAGAGGTGATCCCAGTTTTTTTGACAAGATCGACCACCGGTCGTGGACCTACCTTATCCATTATTCTGGCGCTGATCGTATTTACGGAATTTGCTAACGCATTTTTTAATGTTCGGATACGACCATAGCGATCTCCCGAATTTTTTGGACACCATGGATCAATATTTCCGTGTTTCATTGCGTCGATACAATACAAAGCATCTGGCAATTGATCACAGGGAGAAAGTTTTAACTGATCAATTGCGGTGGCATAAAGAAAAGGTTTAAAAGTAGACCCGATTTGCCTGCGTCCTTGCTTCACCTGATCGTATTGAAAATGCTTGTAATTAAAACCCCCAACCCACGCCTTAACATGCCCTGTTTGAGGTTCCATCGACATCATCGCTGCCCTTAGGAAGTGTTTGTAATAGCGGATAGAGTCCATTGGTGACATGATCGTATCGATTTCACCTTTCCAGCTAAATACCTGCATGGGTGTGGGTTTATTAAAAGACTCCAATAACGCCTCTTTATCCATCCCCGCATTGCTGCCTTTTCTCCATCGCTCACTACGGTATGCGGTTCTTTCCAAAAGTGTATCGATTTCACCCGCTCTCAAATCCAGAAAGGGAGCAGTAGGGTTTCGCCTTGGAGCGTTTTGTAAAAAAAACTCCTTCTGTAAGTTTTTCATGTGATCCGAAACGGCGTTCTCCCCTAAGGTTTGTAGACGAGAATCTATGGTAGTATAGATTTTTAAACCGTCGCGATAGATATTGTAAGAGCTTCCATCTGGTTTTGGATTTTCCTTAATCCAACTTTTCATAAACTCTTGTAAATAAGCCCTAAAATAAGTCGCCAGCCCCTCGCGGTGCGACTCGGGTGTGTAATCAATTTCCAAAGAGATCCCCGTTAGCGAGTCTTTTTCTTGTTGCGAAATCATTTCATTACGCAGCATTTGCTGAAAGACTACATTGCGCCTTTCCTTAACCATTTCGGGACGCCGAATGGGGTTATACAAAGAGGAGTTTTTAAGCATGCCTACCAGTGTTGCAGACTGTTCCAAACGCAAGGCGTCTGGTGTGGTGTCAAAAAATATCTTTGCTGCCGAACGCACGCCATCGGCGTTGTACCCAAAATCATAGATGTTGAGGTACATGGCGATAATTTCATTTTTGGTATAACGCTGCTCCAATTGGACAGACAATACCCATTCTTTAATTTTTTGGATGACGGCTTCCTGCTTATTTCTTGAGCGGACACCAACAAACAACTGTCTTGCCAATTGTTGTGTAATGGTACTTGCACCCCCTTTTTTTCCCAGATAGAAAATCGCTCTTAAAGTCCCTCGCCAATCGATTCCCGCATGGTCATAGTAGCGTTCGTCTTCGGTGGCGATAAGCGCATCTACAATATTCTGGGGGAGTTCCTTAAAAGTAATGGGCGTTCGGTTATCGTTGAAATAAAACTTTCCCAAAACCTCCCCATCAGATGAGAGGATCTGTGTTGCCAAATTCGTTTTGGGGTTTTCCAATTGTTCCAAAGGAGGCATAGGTCCCATCAGCCCAAGTGCAGCCGCCACAAAAACTCCCACAGTGGATAAAAGACCCATGGAAAAAATGACCCAAAAAGCGATAACCAGCTTTCGGAAATTTCTTTTTTTGGGTTTTCTCTTTCTCGATTTACTCATTTTACTTTGCTGTTGCTTCAAGGGCAAGTCCGACCCCTACAATTCCTTCTAATCCTTCAATTCCATCCTCAGCTCCGTTAAACCGGACAGCGTGTTGAACCTCAGCGGTTAGGGGCTTTCCTTGCGGTATCTCAAAGTTTTCTTTCCACCAGAGTTTGCTTTCTTTGACTTCCAAAAACCCTCCACCCAACCAAGCGCCTTGAGCATCTGCCATGGCATATTCCAAGGTGTCTTTGGTCAATACAGTATCCCCAGCTTTTAGACTCGCGATCAAAAAAAGGTTGGCAAAAGGATAACGGTGATCATTTCTGATATAAATCATCAAATTTACTGCTTGTTGATTAACCCCATCAATTTCAAAAACTGCTTTTTCCGTCGCTGGCCATCGATCGTTAAAAACATGATAGTCCATGTATAGGTTAGCATCACCACAAGAAGTGGTGCAGGCCAGCAAAAAAAATATTGGAATCAGCCTTTTAAGCATTGTTTTGACGCCTGTTTCGATTGCGTTTTTTTCGTCTTTTGTTGTTTGGTTTTTTGGGCTGATCAAAACGATTGAGACTGTCTTGACCCACCACATTCTCAAAGTTCATCGCTGGTTTTTCACCTGTCGCGATTGGTATGTCGTCAGTGTATTCCTCTAGGCTAGGCACTGTTTCGTTGTTCTTATTCTTTTCGATGATCTCCAATACCGAATCTAGGGACAATTGGTGCCAGTTCATCCACTCTCCTTTATAAGTGTACCACAACTGTTCTTTAAAAATATCCATTTTTTGAAAAACAGCAATGCCTTTTTCGGTCTTGAGCTTAACCTCAGATTTTGGGAAGTTTCTTAGTGCAGAACGGTAAGCGTCCAATTCGTAATTCAAACAGCATTTGAGTTTTCCACATTGTCCGGCTAGCTTAAGGGGGTTGAGGGACAACTGTTGGTATCTTGCGGCGGAAGTAGAAACCGAACGGTAGTCGGTCAGCCAAGTAGAACAACAGAGTTCTCGTCCGCAAGAACCGATACCTCCCAAACGGGAAGCCTCCTGACGCAGTCCGATTTGACGCATCTCGATTCTTATGGAAAAAGCCTGTGCCATGTCTTTGATCAACTGCCTAAAATCTACTCGATTCTCCGCAGTATAATAGAAAGTTGCCTTTTTACCATCGGCTTGAAACTCTACGTCCGAAAGTTTCATTTCTAACTGCAGGGCGATGGCCAATTCACGAGCGCGTTTTTGGATTTGGGGTTCTTTGTCACGAAGGGCGTGCCATTTGTCGATTTCAGCCTGGGTGGCTTTACGTATTATTTTAGTGACTTCGTCGCTGTCCTCGGCGACTTTTTTCTTTTTCATCTGAAAACGCACCAATTCTCCGGTTAGGGTGACCAAACCGAGGTCATAACCATTTTCTACTGCAGTGATTACGGGGTCGCCCACCGCCACTTTTATGTCCTCTGGCAAGGCGTAGAAACCTTTGCGGCTGTTTTTAAACCGCACCTCCACGATGTTGAAAGCACTTGTGCCTTGGGGAATTTGCATGTTTCCCAACCAGTCAAAAACAGTCAGTTTGTTGCAACTGTCTGTTCCACAGGTACCGTTATTCTTACATCCGCGCGGTGATCCGGATCCATTACTTGAGCATGAAGCACAACTCATTGGCTGATTTTAAATTCTAAAGATAAGGCTATTTCAAACTAAACCTGAAACAGAAAATCTTAATTTAATGTTTAAATCTTAGGACTTTTGATCGCCCCTTTCTAAAGATTTTATTGCTGTTGTGTGTTCCTTTTCGCAGGCGTTTTTGTTCTTCCTCCGGTAAATTGACAATGTCTTGGCATTCACTGGAACAACAGCTTTGTGTCTTTTCTTTACAACTTTCGCATTGAATAAACAACAGGTGACAGGCCTCATTGGCACAATTCACATGGGTATCACATGGGGTGCCACATTGATGACAGTGAGCGATTACATGCTCACTTATTCGCTCTCCTCGGCGTTCGTCAAACACAAAGTTTTTTCCTATAAATTGGTTTTCTAACCCCTTTTCATTGACCTGTCTTGCATATTCGATGATTCCGCCCTCTAATTGGAAAACGTTTTTGAATCCTTTATGCTTGAAGTAAGCACTCGCCTTTTCACATCGGATTCCTCCAGTGCAATACATCAATAGTTTTTTGTCTGTTTTGTGCGCTGCCAGATCTTCTTCAATCAATGGTAATGATTGGCGAAAGGTGTCCACATCGGGCGTAACAGCTCCTTTAAAATGACCGATTTCACTTTCATAGTGATTTCGCATGTCCACACAAAGGGTGTTGGGGTCATCGAGCAGTTCATTAAAAGTTTCGGCATTTACATGCACCCCTTTGTCAGTGACATCAAAAGTGCTGTCTTCCAGACCGTCTGCCACAATCTTGTCCCGCACTTTGATGGTCAGCTTTAAAAAAGACTCGTTGTCTTGTTCTATCGCGATGTTTAGGCGGACACCCTCCAGAAAGTCAATCGCATCCAAAAAGGTTTTAAAGGTCTCAAAGCGGGGCGCTGGGACAGACAATTGCGCATTGATTCCTTCTTTTGCGACATAGATTCGACCCAAGACATCCATTTCGTTCCAATGGAGGAAAAGGTAATCTCTAAAAAGTTGTGGATTTTCGATTTGGTGGTACTGATAAAACGAAAGGGTAAGCCGTTCGGTTCCAGCTTCCTCAATCAATATGCGTCGTTCGTCAGCACTTAGTTTGTTATACAGTTGCATGCTATAAACATTTAAATGTTGCGGTGCAAATTTAAAAAATTAGCCTTGTTTTTTGACTTTTCATCGATGAAAGTGAGCAATGGATAAAAAATTTAATAATTTTAAATATCCTAAATCTAACATCATGAAACAATTACTTTTCACCCTACTACTTATTTCGCAGTTTTCATTTGCACAAATTTTCTCTACCAACCAACACCTAAAGAGGAGCAGTGTTTCAGGCCAATGGCTCAATGGAACGGTGATGCTCAATGATGGGTCGATGATCGATAGCCAAGTAAGGGGCTATATTTTTAAGGGAAATGACGTTAAGTCTTTTCGATTTAGAGAAAAAAAGGGCGCCGAAGTGCTCACCTACAGGCCAGATGATTGCAAACAGGTAGGATATGAAGGGCTGAATATCATTTCATTGCCTAAAAACTTAAAAAAACCACAAAGCAAAAGAGGGTTTTACATCGCCGTTTATTACGGAGAACACTTTTCGGTACTCCAAAATCCCAAAGCCAACTCCACCAGCACTGACCTGACGGGTGGCTTAAGCCTAAACAGCGGGGAGATGCAAAACGTTTTGGCGCTTAAAGGGAATCAGCTTGTTAAAGTCAATCGCCTAAATTTTAAAAAACAGTTTAGAAAGATGCTGTCCGACAACAAAGAATGGGCGCAAAAAGCCAAAGATAAAAAGTGGTTTAAATACAGTAATGTTTACGATGTCGCTGATCACTATAATACGACTAAGTAAACCCTATAAAGGATATAACGCAGTATTTCAATTGTCTTGATTATTTAAAGAGCCCTTTATAAGGGTGTATCTATTTCGAAGAAATTAATCTTTTCGTCTATTTCATTTAATCCGTTAGTTGCTTGTTGATGAT
>NTKF01000031.1 GCA_002457295.1 Flavobacteriales bacterium MED-G22 | reverse complement strand
TCTTGTCTTAGGAGCGTCCTGTATTCTGCTCTTGATGTAAACATTCTGTAAGGTTCCTCAGTGCCTTTTATAATTAAATCATCGATCAAAACACCAATGTATGCCTCATTACGTGCTAACACCAATGGCTTTTTTTCGCTAATTGACATATGAGCATTGATCCCAGCCATTATGCCTTGTGCCGCCGCTTCTTCATAGCCTGTAGTGCCATTGATCTGTCCAGCGAAAAACAGGCCTTTAATTAATTTTGTTTCCAGACTGTGTTTTAATTGAGTGGGTGGGAAATAATCATATTCAATGGCATACCCTGGCCTAAAAAATTTAACCTTTTCGAAGCCTTTTACTTTTTTGAGTGCATTGTATTGTATGTCCTCCGGTAAAGAAGTAGAGAACCCGTTCACATAAACTTCCACTGTATTCCATCCTTCAGGTTCTACAAAAATCTGATGGCGGTTTTTTTCTGAAAACCTGTTGATCTTGTCCTCTATAGAGGGACAATAACGCGGACCAGTACTTTGAATTCGCCCATTAAACATTGGTGAGCGATCGAATCCATCGCGCAACAAATCATGTACTTCTTCGCTGGTATAGGTGATATGACAACTTTTTTGCTTCTCTAATGGTTTCGTTAAAGTACTATAGGAGAACTTTTGTGGCTTTAGATCTCCAGGTTGTTCTTCCATCAGGGAGTAATCTAAGGAACGGGCATCAACTCTAGGTGGGGTTCCTGTTTTCATCCTTCCAGTTTCAAAGCCAAGGTTGACAAGGGTTTGGGTCAACCCGTGTGCTGCTTTTTCTCCGGCGCGTCCGCCGCCGAAATTTTTTTCGCCAATATGGATAAGACCATTTAAGAAAGTTCCGTTCGTTAATATAATGGACTTAGCATATATCTTTATTCCTAGGCTGGTCACCACTCCAACAACTTGTTCTTTATTAGTAATCAAATCTACTACCATTTCTTGGTAGAAGTCAAGCTTTTCCGTTTGCTCTAAAAGTTGACGCCATGATTGAGAGAAAAGTTGTCGATCATTTTGGGTGCGAGGACTCCACATGGCCGGACCCTTTGAGAGGTTCAACATTTTGAATTGTATGGCACTGTAATCGGAAACGATTCCACTATAACCCCCTAGAGCATCTATTTCGCGAACGATCTGGCCTTTAGCTATTCCACCCATTGCAGGGTTGCATGACATTTGACCTATCGTTTGCAAATTCATAGTTATTAGTAGCGTTTTAGACCCTAGGTTTGCTGCTGCCGCTGCTGCCTCGCATCCAGCATGGCCCGCTCCTACTACTAACACATCATAGGTTTGATCAAACATGCTTTTTTTGTTTCACGTGGAACCTTGCTATAAACTCATTTTCCAAAATGCGCATCTGTACTTTTTCTTCTTCTGTTTTATCGGTATACCCTAGACAATGGTAAAGACCATGTGCAATTAGCCTAATTGACTCATTTTCAACGGTTTCTGAAAATCTAATGGGGGCTTCTTCAGTCGCTTTGGTAGAAATAAAAACTTCCGCTTCTATTTTATTGGGAGTCCCATAATCAAAAGTTAGGATATCTGTTTCGTACTCATGCGCTAAATGTCTCTTGTTCAATTCTAAGAGTGCGTCGCCTGACACAAAATTGAACGATAAGTGCACAATGTCAGATCCCCTTTTGATAACAATATTTGTGATGGTTGCTGTTAAAGCAGACGCTCTCAAACCAGAGGGTAAACTAAGATATTCAATCACCTTCGCTTTTTTTTTGCAAATATAGAGATTCTATAAAATACTGACGCCCACAATGAAAAGCAGCTATCTTTGCAAAAAAAAATAATGAAAATACGTGTCCGTTTTGCACCTAGCCCCACAGGTCCTCTACATATAGGGGGATTACGCACAGCTCTATATAATTATTTATATGCGAAAAAACATGGCGGTGATTTTATTTTGAGAATTGAGGATACCGATCAGAAACGTTTAGTCAAAGGCAGTGAAGACTATATCGTGGAGGCTTTAACTTGGGCGGGTATCGAACCTGATGAAGGGGGTAGAAAGGAAGGCCCTTTCGGCCCTTATAATCAAAGCGGAAGAAAGGATCTTTATCAAAAACATGTAGAACAATTAGTGGGGGAGGGAAAAGCTTATTATGCCTTTGATAGTGATGAAGATCTCCAAAAACTTCGAGAGGAGGGCACTAGTAAAGGGGGTGCTTTTCTCTACAGTGCGCAGAATAGATTACGGTTAAAAAATAGCCTCACCATGACTTCACAAGAAGTTGACAAAGCTCTTGGTGAAAAACCCTTTGTGATTCGCCTCTTAGTCCAACCTAACCATGAAGTAGTTGTCTCTGACAATGTCAGGGGTACTATACGAGTAAATTCAAATACTATTGATGATAAAATTTTGATGAAAAAAGATGGGTTTCCTACGTATCATTTTGCCAATGTTATTGATGATCATCTAATGGAAATTTCGACTGTAATTCGTGGAGAAGAGTGGTTACCCTCTTTACCATTTCATGATTTGTTATACACTGCCTTTGGGTGGAAATCTCCGACCTTTATTCATTTGCCCCTTATTTTAAAACCTAGCGGGAAAGGGAAACTCTCCAAAAGGGATGGTGATAAGCTTGGTATTCCCGTTTTTCCAATAAGTTGGAACAAAGAAAATATTGGCTTCAGAGAGTTAGGGTTTCTTCCAGAAGCTATGACAAACTATCTGGCCTTTCTTGGGTGGAATAATACATCTGGACAGGAGATTTATAAAATGAATCAACTCATTGAAGAGTTTCATATAGAGGGTATTCAGAAAGGGAGTGCCCGCTTTGACTACACTAAAGCAAAATGGATTAATCAGCAACATTTAAGTAGCTATACACCTGAGGATCTTCTCAATCAATTTGCCTCTTATTTTAGACCATTAAAATCTTTCAGCAGGGAAAATAAAATAAAAATTGTGTCACTGATTGCTTCACGAATAGATTTGCTCAGTGACATCAGGGCTCAAATTGAGGTATTCATAAAAAACCCTTCTATTGATGAAAAAATAGCACGGAAAATACTGAAGAAAAACCCTATTGCCATTTTAGAAAAATCAAAGGTTCTGCTCGAGCAAAAACCTTTTGCTAATCTGAAGGGTGAGCTATTTGATTGGGCAAAATCTGAGAATGTGGCCATCGGATCAGTTATGCAAACATTACGCCTTTCGTTGGTCGGAAGTTTATCTGGCCCTGATTTATTTTCAATTATGGAAATCCTTGGAAAAGACGTAACTTTAGATAGATTGGTTTCTGCCACAAGTTTTTTTGTTAACCTAAATTTAGATTCATGAATTATTTGATTATTTCCTTATTCGTTTTTGGTTTCCTTTTAATTGTTTCTGGACTCTTTATTGTCAAGCAACAGACTGCAGCAATAGTTGAGCGTTTTGGTCGCTTTCTCGCCATTAGGCAGTCTGGTTTACACATAAAAATTCCTTTTATTGATCGGATTTCTGGAAGGATTACTTTACGTATAATGCAATTGGATGTGATTGTAGAGACTAAAACGAAGGACGATGTATTCGTTAAGTTGAAGGTATCTGTTCAATATAAAGTTGTTTACGACAAGGTTTATGATGCCTTTTATAAGTTAGATTTCCCTCAAGATCAAATTACATCTTATGTTTTTGATGTTGTGAGAGCTGTTGTTCCTAAAATGAAATTAGATGATGTTTTTGAAAAGAAAGATGAAATAGCTAATGCGGTCAAAGGGGAGCTTAATGATGCTATGACTAATTATGGCTATGATATTATTAAAGCTTTAGTTACTGATATTGATCCTGATGCTGAAGTCAAATCAGCTATGAATCAGATTAATGCTGCTGAGCGAAAAAAAGTGGCTGCTCAATACGAAGGTGATGCTGAACGCATTTTTATTGTAGAAAAAGCGAAAGCCGAAGCTGAAAGCAAACGACTACAAGGGCAGGGAATTGCTGATCAAAGACGGGAAATTGCTCGAGGATTAGAAGACTCTGTTGATGTTTTAAATAATGTAGGAATAAACTCTCAAGAGGCGTCAGCCCTTATCGTGGTAACTCAACACTATGACACATTGCAGTCCATTGGTGAAGAGACCAATAGTAACCTAATCTTATTGCCCAATTCTCCTCAAGCAGGAAGTGACATGCTCAATAATATGGTAGCTTCTTTTACAGCCAGCAATCAAATTGGTGAGGCAATGAAAGCTGAAAATCAAAGATTAAAAAATAAAGGAGGAGACGACGCCCAAAAACAATAAATTACTGAGTCGTCTGTCGCTTTGCCCACGTGTCTCGTAGGCCAACGGTTTTGTTGAATAACAACTCCTCTGGGCGGCTGTCTTGGTCTACCGCAAAATAGCCCATACGTTGGAATTGATATAAACTTCCTGGCTTAGCTCCTTTGACACTTGGTTCTACAAAGGCGTCAATTTGCTTATACGAGTCTGGGTTGATATGCTCTAAAAAAGAAATCTCTTTGTCTTGGTCTGGAGCTGGAACTTTGAAAAGGCGGTCATAAAGATTTACTTTTACGGGCAACGCTTGTGCTTGACTCAGCCAGTGTAATGTTCCCTTTACCTTACGCTGGCTTGCTTCAGTTCCACTACCGCTTTTGCTTTCTGGATCATAAGTACAGTAAATTGTAGTAATGTTTCCTACATCGTCTTTTTCTACGTGTTCTCCCTTGATTATATAAGCATTTTTTAAACGAACTTCTTTTCCTATTGTGAGGCGGAAGAACTTTCTGTTAGCCTCTTCTTTAAAATCTTCCCGTTCAATATATAATCTCTTAGAAAAGGGTATTTCTCTTGTTCCTAGATCTGGTTTTTCTGGATTTATTTCTCCAAAGAGTGTCTCCGTTTGATCCTCAGGATAATTTGTAATAACAAGTGAAACTGGATTGAGTATGGCATTTACTCTTGGTGCGTTTTGATTCAAATCTTCTCTCACACAAAATTCTAATAGCGAGAGATCAATAACGTTCTCTCGTTTTGAAACACCAGCCACCTCAACAAACTTACGCAGAGCTGCTGGTGTATATCCTCTTCTTCGCAGACCCGATATAGTTGGCATTCTAGGGTCATCCCATCCGCTGACAAGCCCTTTTTCGATAAGACTGGCGAGTTTTCTTTTGCTAGTTACTGTATAGGATAAATTGAGCCGTGCAAATTCACGTTGT
The DNA here is from genome assembly GCA_002457295.1 of Flavobacteriales bacterium MED-G22. The sequence goes on along the minus strand of NTKF01000031.1, from coordinate 8,273 downwards.
TTAGGGACAAGAGGAAGTGCATGAGGTTGTAGCGCTTGTAAAAACCAATCATATAGCTCTCGGTGAGGTTTAAACTCTAAGGTACAAAGAGAGTGTGATATTTGTTCTATGTAATCTGACTCTCCATGTGTCCAGTCATACATTGGATAAATACACCAATTTTTTCCTGTTCTGTGATGTTCTTTAAAAAGGATACGATACATTATAGGATCTCGAAGTAGCATGTTGGGTGAGGACATATCAATTTTTGCCCTTAACACGTGGGCTCCTTCTTTAAACTTCCCCTCTTTCATGTCTGTAAAAAGAGCCATATTTTCAGCTATAGTTCGTTTTCTATACGGACTTTCTTTTCCTGCTTGTGTTGGGGTTCCTTTTTGGGAGGCGATTTCCTCCGATGTTTGAGAGTCTATGTATGCCAGTCCTTTGTCTATAAGGTCGCGTGCCCACACATATAACTGGTCAAAATAATCTGATGCATAGCATTCTTTTGTCCATTGATAGCCCAACCACAGGATGTCTTTTTTTATGGCTTCGACATATTCCGTTTCTTCTTTTGCTGGGTTGGTGTCGTCGAAACGCAGATTTACAGGGGCGTTATATTGTTCTCCTAAATTGAAATTTAAGCATATGGCTTTCACATGACCAATGTGTAGAAAGCCATTCGGTTCGGGAGGGAAACGAAAACGAAGGGAAGTAGGTGAATAGTCTTTATTTAGATCTTCATTTATGACTTGTTCAATAAAGTTTAAGGACTTCTCCATCGCTTAATTTATGTAGGCAAAGATATTGATTTCGTTGTTATCGAGTTCATCCCACAAGACTTTCTATATTTGCTAAAATTTGCAATGGGAAAGATTTTTTTGAATTCGATTCGTCTGTATGCCTTTCATGGCTGTATGGATGAGGAAAGCCGTATAGGAAGTGACTATATTGTTGATATTGAGGTAGATACAAACCTTTCTCTATCTTCAAATTCCGATAATTTACGCGACACTGTTGATTATGTTGCTCTTCATGCTATCGTAAAAAGAGAGATGAAGAAAAGGGCATACCTTCTAGAAAATGTAGCTCACCGTATTGGAACGTCTATACTTGAGGAACATCTGAGTGTTGAAACGGTAAAAGTAAAAGTGGTTAAGAAAAATCCACCCATAGGGGGCAATGTAGACGAAGTAGCTGTTCAATTAGAACTAAAGCGCTAAATAAACTACTTTGCTATTAAATTTGCTATTTTTGTGCTCCATGGCATCGTGGCCGAGTGGCTAGGCGGAGCTCTGCAAAAGCTTTTACAGCGGTTCGAATCCGCTCGATGCCTCTCTTAAAAACCCGTTTATTCGGGTTTTTTTAGTCGTTCACTATAATCTTTCCTCCGAGTGTGGTTTGTGTAATTTGTTTCCGTGGTTTACTAAAGACACGCACTATCCCTCCGCCTGTAACCTTTGCTTCTAGTTGGTCTTTCGCATTTACATAAGCCACACCGCCCGCAACAACGTGGGTAACAACGCTTTCTGCTTTTAATTTTTCTGCTTCGCAACTACCGCCTGAGTTGATTTTTAAGTATAAGGTTTTCGTTGTGCCTTCTAGTGTTAGTCTTCCCCCTGTGGCTACGTTACTTTTAATTTTCTCAGAATCTATTTCAAGGGCAACCTTTGATCCCTCTCTTACTTTTAGTGAAATTTCTTCTTGTTCTAACGGTTGCTTTGCTGTTATTTTACTTCGTTGGTTGGCCGTTATATGATTAACTGGTTGGCTAAAATAGATTTCTACAAATGAAAACTCTTTCGTAATTAAAGATGTAATCGATTGCTTGATTTTTAGGGTTGATCCTTTTTGTTGAACGATAACGCTTTGCTGATAGTCCCCATAAACGATTACTTTGTTCTCCTCTGAGGGAATTAGTTGAACTTCCATTCCAGAAAATATTTTGAGGGCAGAAAAAGGGGAAACAATGACTATTCTTTTTTCTTGCGCGATTCCTGTGAAAGAGAAAAGAATAAACCAAAGAAAAGCAATATAGAATTTCATTTATAATTAAAGCTTTTTTTGTTACAAAGATACGCTTTAAGCAAGAACAAAATCAAGGTGTCTTTTGATTACGTCTGCTTTTTTAACTCTAATCGTTATTGGATCTCCCAATTCAAAAACTTTTTTTGTCCGTTGCCCCACCAAAGCAAAATCTTTTTCTAGAAAAACAAAATAATCTCCTTCAATATCCACAACGCGAATCATTCCTTCGCACTTATTTTCGTTTAATTCAACAAAGATCCCTCTTTCTGTAACGCCTGATATCACTCCATCATACGATTTTCCAATCTGGTTTTGCATATAGACAACTTGCATATATTTAATAGAATCTCGTTCTGCTTTTGTGGCAAGTTGTTCTCTATTTGATGCATGTTCGCATGCAGCTTCTAAATCTTGTGCTGTACCCTGCTTCGGTTCATTTTGGTATTGTATTAATAATCGATGCACTAAAACATCTGAATATCTTCTAATCGGTGAGGTAAAATGAGTATAATGAGAGAACGCCAGACCGTAATGGCCAATGTTTTGTGTCGTGTATATTGCTTTGCTCATTGCTCTTAAGGCTAGCGTATCGATTATGTGTTGTTCTTTCTTCCCAGAGCTTTTCGTCAATAGAGAATTTATGCTTTTAGCAATATTCTTTTTTTCTACGTTAAAAGTATATCCGAAACGCTGAACGAATTCTCTCAATGAATCTAATTTATCTGGGTCTGGTTCATCGTGAATACGATAAACAAAGGGTAACTTTTCTTTTCTTTTTCCTATCATTTCTGCTACATTTCTATTGGCAAGCAACATAAATTCTTCGACCAACTGATGAGCTCTTTTAGACTCTTTAAAATGGACTCCTACGGGTTGATTATCATTATCAAGAGTAAAATTGACCTCTTGTCGATCGAAAGAAAGTGCTCCGTTTTCAAATCGTTTCTTTCTAATTTTTTGGGCAAGACTGTCTAAAGTATTTAGAGCTTCAAACATTTCTGAGCTAATTGTGTATGCAACCTTTTTTAGAGATGTTTCTTGTGAGACTACAGGTGAATTACTTTCTAATAAATCTTGAACCTCTTCGTAGGAGAAACGATGGTTTGATAAGATGACAGTTTTACCAAACCATTTAGAAACTATTTTTCCTGATGGCGTAATCTCAAATACGGCACTCATTGTTAGCTTTTCTTCTTTTGGCCTGAGAGAACACACCCCATTGGATAGTTTTTCTGGCAACATAGGAATGACACGGTCGACAAGATAAACTGAGGTGGCTCGGTTGTAAGCTTCTTCTTCCAAAGAGGATCCTGGTCGAACATAATGAGATACATCCGCTATATGAATTCCTATTTCATAGGATCCATTGGATAAAATTTCGAAAGAAAGGGCATCATCAAAATCTTTAGCAGTGACTGGATCGATAGTAAATGTAAGTTTTCTTCTGAAATCTCTTCTTTTTTTAATTTCTTCCCTTTTAATAGACGTTTCTATTTCCTCCGCCTCCTTTTCTACACCTGGTGTAAAGCTATAAGGAAGACCATACTCGTGGAGAATGGCATGTATTTCTGTTTCTTGTTCCCCTGGTATACCTAGGGTTTTCACAATTTTTCCGGTTGGGCTGTCTTCTCCTTGCTGCCAATTATCAAATACAACAACAACCTTTTCCCCATCTTTATATTTCTTTGCATTAGTTTTTGGTATAAAAAAATCAGCATGCATTCTAATGTTTCTGGTTAAGACAAACGCAAAATCTTTGTGTTTGTCTAGAATGCCAACGTATTCCCTTTTATTTCTTTCTAAAACACGTAAAATCCGTCCTTCCCATTCCTCTTTTCTTCTATTTCTCTCATAACTTATCTCTACAGTATCCCCATGTAACGCAAGACCGAAATTTTTTTTGTTTATTTTTATATATATTTCCTCTTCATCTAGATATACAGACCCTTTGCTATTTGGAAGTAAAATAAATTTTGCCTCTGCTGTTTTTTGTGCTCTCTGAAGCAATTGGTATAATCCTCTTGATTCATTTTTAATTACCTTTTTATTACTCAATCTTCCTAAAGAACGTATGATTTCATTTCTTCCCTTAGTATCAGTAACGTTTAAAAGGCTTGCTATCTGTTTATAATTAAGTTTTTTTGTGGGACGGCTTAGGAAAATCTCTTGTATTTTCTTTTCTACACGTAATTGTGTGTGTTTTCTTTTCGACATTTATCTTTATATAGGAAACAAAGTTACACCATCTGCTTTTTAAAATGAGGTTTTCAACGTTAGTTTACAATTAATCATACTTTACTTTTTTTTAATTAATATCTTATGTTTATGATTGTGTGTTAAGAGCGGTAAAAAATGGCACGCATTTCTTTTTTTATTAGATCGTATAATTATTATTAATACTTAATGAGCTAAATTCAACATTACAATATTCTAAAAACAAATAGATTAGAGAAGTAATTAACATTGGTTAACTATTCAAAAAGAGAATAAATTGTTTGAAAAATCAATCCATTTTGTGTTTATAAGGGCAACAAAAACTACCCATAATTATCTTATAAATAAGAAAAAAAAGAAACGACTTTCCAATAAATTTTTATAATCAAGAGAAAGAAAAAGCAAAACAAAAAATATTGTACCTAATTATTAACAAATAGTTTTCAAGTCAATTAACAAATAAATAAATTAACCATATGTGTTTATTACTTTTACTTAAAATGGAATTATGAAAATAAGCATAGGAAATGACCATGCTGGTTATATTCGTAAAAACGTGCTAGTAGAATATTTAAACAAAGAGGACCATAACATAAAAAATTATGGAACTGACACGGTAACAAGTGTTGATTATCCAGACTTTGTTCATCCAGTAGCAAAAGACATAATTGAAGGTAACGCAGAATTCGGTATCCTTCTATGTGGTAGTGGAAACGGTGTGGCCATCACAGCAAATAAATACAAAGAAGTTAGAGCAGCACTATGTTGGAATAAAGAGTTAGCCAATTTGGCAAGAGCACACAATAATGCAAATATTCTATGCATACCATCTAGATTTATAACAGAGGAAAATCTCCTCGACATTGTTGAGTCATTTTTAAAAACACCATTTGAGGGTGGGAGACACCAAAGACGCGTCGATAAAATTTGTTGATTTTTTTTCATAAAGATGAAGTGGAAAATTGTCCCTTTTGATAGGCTCACAACAACGGATTTATATGCGCTTCTGAGGCTAAGAGCGGCTGTGTTTATCGTGGAGCAAAACTGTGTTTACCAAGACATTGATAGCCAAGACCAGAACGCATACCACCTTATTGGAAAAACAAAAGAGGAAAATATTTGCGCTTACGCAAGAATCATTCCACCAAAAAACGGGTATGTTTCAATAGGTAGAGTTGTTGTAGAAGCCAAAGAAAGAAACAGAGACTATGGAAAAAACGTGATGGTAAAGGCCCTCAAATTCAGCCAACAAAAATTCAATGGCTTTCCAATAAAAATATCCGCACAAAAACACCTAGAGTCTTTTTATTCAAGCTTAGGTTTTGAATATAGAGGAGAAGACTATCTAGAAGACAATATCCCTCACTGCGCAATGTATTATTCTTTCGAATAAAAAACATGACCAAAAAGCCTATTTAGAATTGTTTTCAAGTCATCAAAAACGATAAAATCATCGTGATTGTAGATAATAAAGAGCGCGATTGGTCTATCTAATAAAGTAGGATGATCAATAAGATAATTATCAATAGCCGCTCTCATTTGCCTTTTTATTCTATTTCGTTGTGTTGCTTTAGGCACCTTTTTTTTTGGCACACTAATTCCCCATCTCAAAGAATCACATAAAGCTCGCTTATAAATTATAGTTAACTGACCCCCACGAACTCGCGTCCCCTCGCTAAACAATGAGTCTATAACAAACTTTTCTTTTATTTTTCGGCTTTTGATGATGTTTCTCTTTCTTCTTGCAAATATAAGTTGTTCTCCCGATTGATATCAGCAAGAAAAAAGGTTGGGTCAATAACAACAGAAAGAATATCTTCTTTTGGAAGATCAATCAAAAAGCGATATTCAGGGTTTGCCCATGACCAGTCTTCCAATTGTGTCCAGGGCGTATTGTACGGATTTTCTTTCTGCCCTCGCATGATCGTTAAGGGGATGTAATATAACTTTTGCTGACCATTTTTAAGGTTCACTAAAAGATCAACGGGCATGGGCATCTCTTGTAAACGTCTCAATGTAATTTCCGTTTGATCTTCATCAGTTTCAACCACACTTTGAATACCATAGTCTATAGTATTAGTTGTTTGTGTCCAGTCGGTCAAATACCACTTTAACTGAATGCCAGAAACACGTTCTGCAACCCTTCTAAAATCATTAGGACGGGGGTGCTTAAATTTGAACTCTCTATAATATTCTCGCAAAGTTTTTGACAAATTTTCCTGGCCTATGACATATCCTAATTGCGCTAAAAAAACAGCCCCTTTAGAATAAGCAGTTCTTTCATAAGCATAATTATAACTATATCGATTTGCGTTTGTCATTTGAGGCTGTTCATTTCCAGAGCGGGCAAGCGCAAAATAACGCATATATGAACTTTCAATAGGAAAATCGTCTTGTTTCTCTAATACAGCTGCCTCAGCATAAGCACTAATAAAGGAAGTAAATCCTTCATCCATCCATTCGTGTTTCATTTCATTTGTAGCTAGTACGTGTTGAAACCAAGAATGGGCAAGCTCGTGTGCCGTGACCCCAACTAGACCCTCATAAGATCGACCACCATTAATTAAAGTGAGCATCGCATACTCCATTCCGCCATCACCACCATGCACAACGCTATACTGCTCGTAAGGATATGGTCCAATAGTATTATTATAAAACTGCATTAATGAGGCTGTTATTGGTTGTAATTTTTTCCAATTTTCAATAATTTCAGGATTATCCTTATAAAAAAAATGAAGATCTACTCCATTGGGTCCTGGGTAGATATCATGAATATAGTCTGGATCTGCAGCCCATGTAAAATCATGAACCTTTGGTGCTACAAAATGCCAGGTCAGTTTTCCTCGCTTTGCTTTTGCTTTTTTAATATCTGCAAATCCGTGTCCTAGTTCTTCTTTATTTTGTAAGTAACCACTTGCTGCAACGGTATAGTTCTTGTCAATTGTGATCGTCACATCAAAATTTCCCCAAACCCCATGGAACTCTCTTCCTAAATAGGGCTCAGCATTCCACCCATCAAAGTCATATTCTGCCATTTTAGGAAACCATTGAGCCATTGACAAGGCAACACCTTCTTTTGAGTTTTTTCCAGCACGGCGAATCATGGAGGGTACTTGACCTGAAAACGCCAGTGTGAATTCAGTAGACTGATTAGGCAGTAGCGGTTTGGCCAATGGCACTTCTAAAATTGTTCCTGCTGTTTTGGGAACTAAATTGACACCATCTTGTTTTAGATAAGTAACCTTTAAATACCCTTGGTTTTGTGGCTGTAAGGTGTCAAAATTAACCTGAAAACGGGTGTTAGGATCTTTTCCATTTTTTAATCGTATTGCCATTTCGCTATCGGGTTGAAAGGCATTGTAAAACAAATGAAAATAAACACTTTTTAAAGTGTCTGGCGAATGGTTGTTATAAACAAGAGATTGAATACCCTCATATTGATGAGATTCAACATCCATGTCCACAACCATTTTATAGTCCACCTCTTGTTGCCAGTAGGTTTGGCAGACGGCTATATTTAGGCTCATTAAGAATGATAAGGAGATAAAGGGTTTTTTCATTTTTTTTTGGTTTTGGAGGCAAGGAGTAACGCATTATAAAGATTGGCCATTTTGCCCGTCTTAGAGAGATCATTTGGCGAGACCAAAAGCTTATTTTCAGGCTGGATGACTTCTTGGAATAGGGGGACACCAGAATCTAGAATTATTTTTTTTATCGTGGCGGCTGAAAATGAAGGAAAAAAAGAGCGCAATACGGCAGCAATTCCAGCCACATTTGGAGCAGCCATAGAAGTACCACTCAAATACTTATAGTCCTCTCCAGGAACAGTAGAGTATATTTTTGAGCCTGGTGCAAAAATGTCAACCGCTGAGGCACCAAAGTTTGAAAAAGAGGCAACTTGATTTGAGCTATAGACAGAATCTGTGGCGCCTACCGTCAAGAAGTTGTTGATAAACTCCACACCTTCTATTTGGTCAGTAGGATAGGAGGGAGACGCACCAAAGTCTATGTTTTTATTATCATTCCCAGCCGCATTGACTATTAACACATCT
>NTKF01000030.1 GCA_002457295.1 Flavobacteriales bacterium MED-G22 | reverse complement strand
ATTTCTCATGAAAAAATTCTATACAATACTACTTATCAGTTGCACACTTGTATTCTTCCATTGCAATAAGGAGTTAGAATACAGCTATACCCCCCAATATCAAGAAGACTATTTGATTTATAATGAAGTTGAAGAAAATGATACCATCATGTTACTTGTTCAAGGAGGGCCTAGTGATGAATTAGTTCCAGAAGAGTATATTTCTGACCTCATCTACTTTTTCCCTTATACCTTAGCTGTTGTCCATCAAACACAAACAAAAGACCCCAGCATTTTAAATCAATATTACCTTACTGATGAAGGAGCTAAAGAAATAAACGATGAGTCTACTGAAATACTAAATAATACTATAGAACATTTTAAAAAGGAAGGAAAACACGTCATTGTTTTTGGCGGGTCTTTTGGATCTTTTTTAGGGTTTAGGACAATTGAACGGTATGGTTTTACAGCGGATCATTATGCCCTTATGTTAGGAAGAGTCGATATGGATCAAGAATTTGTTTCCATTTTTAGAAATCGCCGATGGGGTATTTATAATTTAGGTGAGATCATAGAGGGCGAACAATATATTGCTGATGATTCTGCATGGGCTTCACAAAAGTTAATGGCCGACGTGGGTTCTCCACAATATTCACAATTATTGAAAGGGAAAGATTTATCAAAACTGATTTATCTTCACCGTTTTAGCGATGAAAGTGTGGGCAAAACAAAAGAGGCTGAAATTGAGTTCTTAGTAGCCCATGGGGCTACTGTTTTTGGATCACCAGGATATCACAATTTTGATGAAACAGAATATCAACAGGTATTGCAATTTGTGAGAAAATAGGGCTGGGCTTTTGAACAAAACAAATGCTATCCCTTGAGGCTAGCTGCTAAATACTCTCTATTTAGACGAGCTATGTTTTCTAGAGATATCCCTTTTGGACACTCCACTTCACAGGCACCTGTATTGGTGCAATTGCCAAAGCCTTCTTCATCCATTTGCTTGACCATGTTCATCACTCGGTCAGTAGCTTCCACTTTTCCTTGAGGGAGCAGAGCATATTGTGAAACTTTAGCAGAAACAAACAACATAGCCGAAGCATTCTTACATGAAGCAACGCAGGCCCCACAACCTATGCAGGTAGCAGCATCAAAGGCTTTATCTGCATCGTGTTTATCAATAGGGATAGCATTGGCGTCTTGTGTATTTCCTGAGGTGTTCACGCTTACAAAACCACCTGCTTGTTGGATTCGGTCAAAAGAAGACCGGTCAACGGCTAAGTCTTTAATGACAGGAAAGGCATTGGCTCTAAACGGTTCAATGGTAATGGTTTCTCCATCTTTAAATTTACGCATGTGCAATTGGCAAGTGGTCACCAATCGATCGGGTCCATGGGCCTCTCCATTGATGAACATAGAACACATCCCGCAAATCCCCTCACGGCAGTCGTGATCAAAAGCAATAGGGTCAATTCCTTGAGCCATGAGTTGCTCATTGAGCACATCCATCATTTCTAAAAAAGACATATCGGGTGAAACGTTGTTTATTGGATAGGTTTCAAATTTTCCTTTCGCATCTTGGTTGGCTTGACGCCAAATTTTTAATGTCAAATTCATATGTTCCTTATTTATAGGAGCGTGTTTTTACTTCAATTTCTTCATATTTCAAATCCTCTTTGTGGAGCTTTGCTTTTGAGGGCTCTCCTTTATATTCCCAAGCAGAAACAAAGGTGAAATTGGCATCGTCTCTTAGAGCTTCCCCTTCTGGAGTTTGTGATTCTTCTCTAAAATGACCGCCACAAGATTCTGTTCTTTCAAGAGCATCTTTAGCAAAAAGTTCACCTAATTCTAAAAAATCTGCTACTCGTCCTGCTTTGGCTAATTGCTCATTAAATTCTGTGGTGGTGCCTGGCACGTTCACATTTTTATAAAAATCTTCCCGCAATTCTTTGATTTCTTTTATGGCTTCTTTAAGCCCATTTTCGTTGCGAGACATACCACATTTATCCCACATTATTTTACCAAGTTTTTTATGATAATAATCTACAGAATTAGTTCCCTTAGAATTTATAAAAGATTCCATTTGCTCCCGCACTGCAGCTTCAGCTTTTTCAAATTCAGGTAAGTCAGTAGCTATTCGACCCGTTCTAATATCATTGGACAAATAATCGCCAATGGTATAGGGTAATACAAAATAACCATCAGCTAAACCTTGCATAAGGGCAGAAGCTCCTAACCGATTTGCTCCATGGTCAGAAAAGTTGGCTTCTCCAATGGCGTAGCATCCAGGGATAGAGGTCATCAAATTGTAATCAACCCAAACTCCTCCCATGGTGTAGTGCACTGCAGGATAAATCATCATTGGTGTTTCATATGGGTTTTGATCTACAATCTTTTCATACATCTGAAATAGATTTCCATATTTTGCACGGATCACTTGTTGTCCTAATTTTTTTACTAAGGCTGCATCATTTTCATCCAAGCCCTTTATATGTGCCTGTTCTTTGCCATAGCGTGTTATGGCAGCAGCAAAATCTAAATAAACAGCTTCACCCGTTTTGTTGACACCATACCCCTCATCACAACGCTCTTTGGCTGCCCTTGAGGCTACATCTCTAGGTACAAGATTTCCAAAAGCTGGATACCTTCTTTCCAAATAGTAGTCTCTATCTTCTTCTGCTATCTCAGTGGGTTTAAGTGATCCTTCTCGAATGGCTTTGACATCCTCTATTTTTTTGGGCACCCAAATCCGCCCATCATTTCGCAATGATTCTGACATAAGAGTCAATTTAGATTGATGATCTCCCGAAACAGGAATACAGGTGGGATGAATTTGAGTAAAACAGGGGTTAGCAAAATGGGCTCCTTTTTTATGAATTTTCCAGGCAGCAGAAACATTACTTCCCATCGCGTTAGTGGACAGAAAAAACACATTTCCATAACCTCCAGAGGCTATCACAACTGCATGTGCGCTGTGTCGTTCTAACTCACCATTGACTAGATTGCGGGCAATAATTCCTCGGGCTTTTCCATCAATCACCACTAAATCCATCATTTCATGTCGGTTATACATTTTAATTTTCCCTCGACCAATTTGACGGTTCATTGCTGAATAAGCCCCTAATAGAAGTTGCTGTCCCGTTTGCCCTTTGGCATAAAAGGTTCTAGAAACCAATACGCCGCCAAAAGAACGATTGTCTAAAAGCCCCCCATAGTCTCTAGCAAATGGAACGCCTTGTGCTACGCATTGATCTATAATGTTCGCAGATACTTCTGCTAAACGATGTACATTGGCTTCTCTTGAACGATAATCACCCCCTTTTATGGTATCATAAAAAAGGCGATAGGTAGAATCTCCATCCCCTTGATAGTTTTTTGCAGCATTAATTCCTCCTTGTGCCGCAATAGAGTGTGCTCTTCTGGGAGAGTCTTGAAAACAGAACGTTTTTACGTTGTAACCCAATTCAGCTAGCGTGGCAGAAGCAGAGGCCCCTGCTAGTCCTGTTCCCACCACAATGACGTCAATCAAACGTTTATTTGCTGGGCTTACCAAATTGATATTGCTTTTATGTTTGGTCCACTTTTCGGCTAACGAACCAGACGGAATTTTGGAATCTAGCGCCATATTAAAATGCAGTTAAATGATGATATAATGCAATAAAAACAAACCCAAGGGGGATGCCAAATGCGAAGGCCCTTGTGAACCCTTTGATTGCTTTGGTATATTTATTATTGGCTCCAATAGACTGAAACGAGGAGTTGAAACCGTGCGAAAGATGCAGGGCCAGAAAAACAAAAGAAAGGGCATATAATGAAACTCGCACGGGACTTTCAAATTTATGAATTGTTTCTGCGTGATAACGGTCAGGATCTAATGGGAGTGCTTCAATGTATTTATAATCCATTTCAGGAATCCAAAAATCATAAAAATGAAGGGCTAGAAAAGAAAGAACTACTGCCCCAGAAAGCAACATGTTTCGCGAAACCCAGCTGGCATTGGCTCCTCCTTTGTATGCGCCATATTTAGAATCCCGCGCCTTTCTATTTTGAAATTCTAAAACAAAGCCCATCACAAAATGAAATAGCACCCCTGCAATTAGAAGTGGCTGTAATAAGAATTGCACTACAGGATTATTTCCCATAAAGTGAGACAGCATATTGAACGTTTTTGCGCTAAAAACGGAAGTGATGTTAATCACAAAATGCTGCGTCAAAAAGAGAATTAGAAACAACCCAGAGAGCGCCATGGCTACTTTTCGACCTATAGAGGAAGTTGTACTCATAGTTAAATTCAAATTGTTATTACAAATTTAAACCATAAAGCCCTTATGGCAAACTGCAAATCCATTTTTATAGGCTTTTTTTAAAGAATTCAACTGTTTGATGATTTGATTGTTTTTTAAATATCTTTACCACCAAATGGCAAAAAATACCCTTGTGCTCATCTGTTAATATGAAAAGCATGCGATACAATCCTCTTCCCCACACTTTTTATCAAAACAACAGAAAAGCCTTTTCTGAATCTCTAAAGCCTAACAGTCTTGCTGTTTTTAATTCAAATGATATCTATCCCATAAGCGCTGACAGCACTCTCCCTTTTGCTCAACACCGCGATATATTCTATTTGACTGGAGTGGATCAAGAAGAAACTATATTAGTATTGTTTCCTGATGCCATTGAAAAAAAACACAGAGAACTCCTATTTGTAAAAGAAACAAATGCTCATATTGCCGTTTGGGAAGGAGCAAAACTCACCAAAAAAGCGGCTACAGAACAGAGCGGAATCAATACAGTCTATTGGCTCTCTGAGTTTGAACGTATTTTTCAGGAATTGAGCACACAATGTGAGTGCTTCTATTTTAACACAAACGAACATTATCGACAAAGTGTTGAAACTCAAACTAGAGAAGATCGATTTATTGCTTGGTGTAAAAAAAATTATCCTGCCCATGCGGTTGCCAAAAGCAACCCAATTTTACAAAAGCTTCGTGCTGTAAAATCACCTGAAGAAATTGGACAAATTCAAAAGGCTTGCGACATCACTGCAAAAGGGTTTAAACGGATTTTAAAACTTGTTAAACCAGGAATTTGGGAATACGAAATTGAGGCTGCTTTAGTGCATGAATTTATATGCAACCGCTCGAAGGGGTTTGCTTATGAACCCATCATAGCTGCTGGCAAAAATAACAATGTGTTGCATTACACAGATAACAATCAAAAATGTAATACAGGGGATTTGATTTTGCTTGACGTGGCAGCAGAATACGGCAATTATTCTAGTGACATGACAAGAACCATACCTGTTTCAGGAGTTTTTTCGGCAAGGCAAAAAGCGGTATATGAAGCGGTCTTGAAGGTCAAAAAAGAGGCTACTAAACTTTTAGTTCCTGGTACTCTTTGGAAGGAATATCATATTGAAGTTGGAAAAATTATGACTTCTGAATTGGTTGGACTAGGTCTCTTAGACAAAGCTGACCTTCAAAATGAAAGCGTTGATCAGCCCGCTTATAAAAAATATTTCATGCATGGCACTTCACATCATATGGGCTTAGATACGCATGATTATGGTTTGCTTCATTTACCTATAGAAGCTCAAATGGTTTTTACTGTAGAACCTGGTATTTATATTCCCAAAGAAGGATTTGGCGTTCGCCTAGAAGATGATGTGGTCATACAAGAGCAAGGAGAACCACTAAACCTTATGGCAGACATTCCTATTGAGATTGAAGCTATTGAAAGCCACATGAACCCATAAAAAAAGCCACCCATAAGGTGGCTTTTTCCAAAGTCAAATTCAATTTTTAGGCAGTTGCTAGTTTAGCGTTTTTTTGCCAAAAATAGAGTATTGTAAATAAGATGATTAAAATCACTGGGAAACTAATCATATAAGTGAGTGTTTGTTGCCCAGCCGCCAATTCTAGAGCTTCTCCTGTTAGCCCCATAGCACTTTGACTTTCTCTTGAAGCATCGATCCATCCCCCAATAATGGGTTGAAAAATAGAGGTTGAAAACATCCCCATTCCTCCAACAATTGACATGCCTAGGGCACCACTTGCTGGGATCTTTTCTGCCACAAAACCAATCATGTTAGGCCAAAAATAGCATATTCCAAGAGCAAAGAAAATGGCTGCTACATAAGTCATTGCTCCCGTTTGGGTGCTGAATAAGAAAATCCCAATAGCCGCTAAAACTGCAGACCCCAAAAGTACTCCTGTTTGATCTAAACGATGAACAATGTCTCCACCAAAATAACGCCCCACAGCCATCAACCCTGTCACTAGCGCAAGGATTACCATTGGTTGTGCGCCACTATTGGCCATAATTAAACTCGTCCATTGTTGAGGACCAAATTCTGATATTGCTGTTAGAGCCATACATCCCAAAATAAAAATATAAATAGGTGTGGCCATAGCTTTTAAATTTCCAGCCACTGACGTAGCTGCTTGTACTTTTGGCTTTGGGAATTCTTGCCCCAAAAAAAGGTAGGCATAAATGAGCGTAGGAATCATAATAATCCAAATTTGAGATTGCCAACCCAATGAAGCGTCAGTCATAAATTTAGATACTAAGCTTCCTATTACGATACCCCCAGGAAACCACATGTGAAAGCGGTTGAGAAGGGTGTTCATCTGTTTGCCTTCGTAGGCATCCGCTATCATTGGATTACACGCAGCCTCAGTACAACCATTGCCAATTCCTATCATTAAAGTTGAAATCAACAATCCTACGTATCCGCCAGAATAGATAGTAAGTATTATCCCTAAAGTATGGGTTAAAAAAGCAAATTGCATGATTTTTTTTGGTCCGATAGTATGATAAAATAGACCTCCTAAAATCATTGAGATAGGAAATCCTAAAAACCACATGGAATTAATAAACCCCAATTGTTGGGCACTTAATTGAAACTCTTCACCTAACTGAGGTAGAATTCCTGCCCGAATACTAAAGGAGAAAGCAGTTGTTATTAAGGCAAAACAACTACCATAAAATAGTCTTTTACTGTTAGTCATGTTTAAATTCGTTTTGTTTAGTGATTGGAAGATAACTCTTTTTTTTTCAATTCAAAAAAAGGGATTAAAAAAACGGGGGAAACTAATGACAATTACAGTCAGTAGAGCAGTCTTTATTCTTCTTGTTTGTTGTAAACACAAATTTTTTAGACAAATAGCCTAATGCTAGTATACCAGCCAAAAAAACCAATATTGTTTGAACAGGTATATCCATTTAGTTGAGAATTTGAAAACTTGTCAATGCCGAAAGATACGCCAAAATGGTCATGAAAAAAAGCTGCAGTGTGGGCCATTTCCAACTGTTGGTTTCTTTTTTCACAATGGCAAGTGTACTCATACATTGCATGGCAAAAGCGTAAAAGAGCATGAGAGAAATTCCAGAGGCTAGGTTAAATAGTGGTGCGCCAACGGCATTGGTTTCTTGTGCCATTCTATTTTTAATGGTTTCATCAGTATCATTTTCTACATTATATATGGTGGCCAAAGTCCCCACGAAAACTTCTCGTGCCGCGAAGGAAGCAATCAATGCGATGCCTATTTTCCAATCATAACCCAGAGGGGTAATGGCAGGTTCGATGAATTTTCCTAAACGGCCAATGTATGAATGTTCGAGTTTATAGGCACTTATTTTTTGTGTTTTGGCTTCTCCGCTGAGTGCAGGATAATGCTCAGCAATAATTATATCTGCATTTTTGAAAGATTCTCCAGGGCCATAAGAGGCAAGAATCCAAAGTAAAATGGAGATTGCCATAATAATTTTCCCTGCCTCAGCAACAAAAGTGCGGGTTTTTTCCCAAACAGTGAGGGTAACATTTTTGAACAATGGCAATTTATAGTTGGGCATTTCTATAACAAAATAACTTTTTGATTTAATGTCAAGTATTTTGCTCAAGACCAAAGAAGCCAACAACGCCATACCAAAACCCAATAAATAGAGAGCCATGAGTGTAAGTCCTTGGTAATTCATTCCCAAAAAATAACCTTGCGGAATTACTAAAGCGATCAAAATTGAATAGACAGGAAGACGAGCCGAACAAGTGGTGAAAGGGGTCACTAAAATGGTGATGAGCCGTTGTTTCCAATTTTCAATATTTCGTGTAGCCATAACAGCGGGTATGGCACAGGCTGTGCCCGATATTAGCGGTATAATACTTTTTCCACTCAAACCAAAACGCCGTAAGCCTCGATCCATCAAAAAGACTACTCGGCTCATGTAGCCAGACTCTTCGAGAAGAGAAATAAATAAAAACAAAAAAGCAATTTGAGGAATAAAAATGACAATGCCTCCTAGACCGGGAAGTATTCCTTCGGTTAGCAAGGCTGTGAATAAACCAGGGGGTAATGTGTTTTTTAGTTGCTCACTTAGGTCAACAAAAAAAGAATCAATAAGATCCATTGGAATGCTGCTCCAATCAAAAATAGCTTGAAAAATGGTGAGTAAAATAGCAAAGAAAATCAAATAACCCCAAAATTTATGAATTAGAATTCGATCCAAACGACTTCTGAAATCGGTGGCCAATTCTAGGTTCATCTTGTAGGTTTCTTTTAGAACCGTATTTATGAATTGATATCTTTTGATCGTTTCTTTTTGCTGCATTTTTTTTAGCTCCTTTTCAGGTTGTGTTTTAAATGCTGCTGCATCTGACACTTTTTGGCGGTCTAATTTTGAAAAATTTACATCTTGGGTGATGACTAGCCAAAGTTTGTAAAGGGACTGTTGGGGAAAGGTTTTTTGCAAACTCTCAAAATAAGCAGTATCTATATTGGCTACGTTTAGGCAAGGTTTAACAGAGAGTTTCCTATAGTCTACTAGCTGCTGTTTCAGTGCTTCTATCCCTTTGCTTTCTCTCATGCTAGTGAGCACAACCTTTGTGTCTAAAAGGGCTTCCATTTTGGAGACATCAATGGCAATTCCTTTTCGTCTCATTTGATCTGACATATTGATCACCAAAAGAGTTGGAATTTCTAGATCTTTGACTTGGGTAAACAACAATAAATTACGTTTTAAATTT
The DNA here is from genome assembly GCA_002457295.1 of Flavobacteriales bacterium MED-G22. The sequence continues at coordinate 4,933 of NTKF01000030.1, read as the reverse complement.
TCCACGTCGGTGATCACAACGGCCACATCTGGAAAGTCTTTATCATTTTTATTTAACAATAACTCAATCACTACACTTTCATCCATTGAAGAGGCATTTAGACTATAGGTGCCTGGAAGATCAAGTATGTGTGCTTTTGTGTTTCGATCTAGACGGCATCTGCCTTCTTTCTTTTCCACCGTTATCCCTGGATAATTTCCTACTTTTTGATTGAGTCCAGTGAGTAGATTAAACACTGATGTCTTACCCGTATTGGGATTTCCTAATAGCGCAACATTGAGGGTTTTCACCATATGATCATTTCAGTTGCACAAAAATGTGTTTTGCAGTTTCTTTCCGAATGGCTAAAAAAGAATCATCAATTTTTATGTAAAGTGGGTCATTAAATGGAGCTTTTTGAATAAGTGAAATGGTGCTTCCTGGCAAACAACCCATTTCAATTAATTTTAGGGGCAGTTCGTCAGTGTCGAAATGGTCTATAAACCCCGATTGGCCTTTTGATAACATATCCAGTGACACCATTATTTAGAATCATTTTAAAGACCAAAAGTAATCAAAAGCAGAACGTCAATACAAAAAAAGTTTTTAGAAAATATTAGTAGGGATATTCTTTTTTAAGAACGTCAATGTCTTCAAGCAGTTGGGCAATTTCTTCTAAGTTGGTGCCGTCATAAAAGCCTCTAATGCGTTTGTCTGGATCTACCAAAACAAAATTTTCTGTATGAATCATGTCAAAAGGCCCCCCATCTCCATTTTCTTTCACTGCCAAATAGGATTTTCTAGCTAATTGATAAATTTCTTTTTTATCTCCAGTAACCAAATTCCATTTTTGATCTTTTACACCTTTTTCAAGGGCATATTTTTTTAGTTGAGCCACAGTGTCGATGTCAGGGGTCACACTGTGAGATAAAAGCATAACTTGAGGGTCATTGAGAAACGAGTTTTGTAGGGCTACCATATTTTTGGTCATCACAGGACAAATGGTGGGGCAGGTCGTAAAGAAAAAATCGGCCACGTATATTTTCTCCTTATAGTCTTCTTGGGAGATTGTTTTTCCATTTTGATTGGTCAACGTGAAATTTGCAATGTGGTGGTATTTTTTTTTGTGTTGTAGGGTGCTATCTACTAATTCGAAATTGACCATTGCTGGTTGATAGATGGGCAACCGTTTTTCTGGTTTTAGAGCTCGGTAAAAAAGAAACAGAGTGATGACAGAAACCCCTCCCAGTGAAAGCAAAAACAGTCTATATTTTTTAAAAAAATGCATCATCGGTCTTCCTTTACAAAAGTAATGATTTGGTCAATTATAGTTCATAAAAGGGACCTAATTTGTTGGGCGGTAGAAATCAATTTTTTTTATGCCTTTGAATGTGCTACTTTTGACTGAATTTTAGCGCTATGAGTCCATTTTTTATAAAAGCTATTCAGCTCCTTCTAAGTTTGTCTTTATTAATAATTCTTCATGAATTGGGACACTTTATTCCAGCTCGGTTGTTTAAAACAAGAGTAGAAAAATTCTTTTTGTTTTTTGATGTGAAGTTTGCCTTGTTTAAGAGAAAGGTTGGAGAGACGGTCTATGGCATTGGATGGCTTCCTCTTGGAGGGTATGTCAAAATTTCTGGCATGATTGATGAAAGCATGGACACCGAACAAATGAAAACCCCACCACAGCCTTGGGAGTTTCGCTCCAAACCCGCTTGGCAAAGACTGATCATCATGTTAGGCGGTGTGACGGTTAACCTTATTCTAGGGTTTTTAATCTACATGATGGTGCTTTTTGTATGGGGAAAAACAACACTAAGCAATGACGATCTCCCATATGGATTAGCCCCAACCCCGTTAGCGGAGGCGTTGGGTTTTAAAAATGGAGACGAAATTTTAGCGGTAGATGGAAAGCCCCTCGAAAATATTTTGGATGTGAATCGCTATTTGCTTTTGCGCAATGTCAATACAGTTGATGTTATGGGCGAAGACGGTCGGTCTAGGGTGGTTCCAATTCCTGAAAATTTTGGTGATCAAATGTTCCAAAGTGGAGAAATGTTTCCCCTCTATCCAACAAGTCCAGCGCTAATCAATTCTGTTGTGCCCAATGGGCCCGCAGCCAAAGCAGGCCTAATGGCAAATGATGAAATTGTGGGAGTGAACGAAACAGCGGTAAATAATTTTGCCAATTTCACAAAAGCGTTAAAAACGCAAGGCAACAATCCTTTTGATTTGATTGTTTTAAGACAAGGGCGGTTAGATACTGTTTCTATTCAAACAAATGCAGAGGGTAAGATTGGTGTCTTACTACAAAATTCAAATATTGCCTTTAAGACAAGAACCCTCAGTTTTTCAGAAAGTATTGTGGAAGGATTTGGCCATACCTATTGGACCCTCTATGATTATGTATCTCAATTTCAATACATCTTTACCAAAAAAGGAGCCTCACAACTAGGGGGCTTTGGGGCAATCGGAAATCTTTTCCCGCCAGTTTGGGATTGGCGTGGATTTTGGACTAGCACCGCCTTGATTTCAATTATTCTCGCTTTTATGAATGTGCTTCCCATCCCTGCACTAGACGGTGGCCATGTGATGTTTTTACTTTATGAGTTGGTTACGGGCAGAAAACCCAATGATAGGTTTATGGAATATGCGCAAATGACAGGCTTTTTCCTTTTGATGGCACTGGTGCTATATGCAAATGGAAATGATCTAATGCGTGCTCTTTTTGAATAATGAAACCCTTTTTTCTTCTCCTTATCAAAAAAGATAGGGTAAGTGTCTCTACCCGAAATGAGAAGATCAATGCCCTCGCGTTTTATTTTGAAAAAGTGCCTAATAGATAGTTTGCTGCTTTTAATCTGGTACTAAGTATAGCTGAAATGTTTTAGGTAATTAGACTAGGTAAAATGAGATTCTTATTATATTTAACTTTAATAACCTTATGTACTCTTTCAAAAGGCAAATGAAATATGAAACCATTGCGAAACAAATAATTAGCCTAAGCAACGAAGACGTAAAGCTAAGAAACAAACTAGCCAAAAACGGCGAACTTGGAGAAGGTTATAATGATGAGATGGAGAAGTTACACAATAGAAATGCTAAACTATTAAATGAAATCATTGACAAAATTGGTTACCCGACTATAGACAAAGTTGGTGAAAAAGCTCATGAAGCTACTTGGTTAATTATTCAACACGCTATCGGACAACCAAACTTCATGAAAAAATGCGAAACATTGTTAGCAAAAGCGGTTAGTGAGAACAAAGCAAACCCATTGAATTTGTCTTATTTAATCGATCGAATAGCAACATTTGAAGGAAGACCACAACGCTATGGAACACAATTTGACTGGGATGAAAACGGAAAGTTAAACCCACAACCTTTTGACGATTTGACTAAAGTAAATCAAAGAAGAAAAGCTATCGGACTAAATACTCTTGAAATACAAACAAAAACTATTAGGAGACAAGCAAAAATTGAAAATCAATCTCCTCCTTTGGACTTTGAAAAAAGAAGACTCGAAATGGAGAATTGGAGAAAAAAAGTGGGTTGGATAAAATAAAAAAACTCTAGCAACAAAACGAATAGTGGAAACCTTTGATTTTTCACGCCATTGCACAACCTCTTTGTTCCACTCAAAATGAGCATCAAGTAGCAAAAAGACAGTCCTAAAAACTGTATATCTTTATCTATTCGATTACTTTTAAAAAAATGCCATAATAAACTTTAAATGAAATTCACAGGCTTATTTCTCACATTGTTGACACTTTTTCAATTAAGAGCTGCAACACCAAATTCTCCTCATAATTTAAGGTGTTATGATAAAATAAATCCAATTGGAATAGACAATGAGCCCTATTTTGGGTGGCATTTTTTTGATGCAAATAATGATGAAATACAAAGTGCATACCAAATAATTGTTGCTTCAAGCAAATTAAAAATAGACTCAAACATTGGCGATATTTGGGATAGTGAAAAGGTCGAATCCCGCATGCAAAATTATGTTTACTTTAAAGGGTCAAAACTAAGTGCAGCAAAGCAATACTTTTGGAAAATAAGAACTTGGGATAAAAATGGAAACATAGGCCCATATTCCAAAAGTGCTACTTTCTCTACAGGTTTATTTAAAAACAGCGACTGGGAAGGAGCAAAATGGATTAAGAGAGAAAATATTGACATAGATGATTATACCTATTATCGTAAAAAAATAGGTTTACCCAATAAGAATATCAAAAGGGCTATTGCCTATATTTCAGCTAGTCATAGCTACGAAATGTATATAAATGGGAAGCTTGTTGCTAAAGGCAATAATCATCACTATCCACAATACACTTATTATCAATCCTGGGATGTTACATCTTTTTTGAAAAGCGACGCTGAAAATCTATTTGCTTGTTTAACGCATTGGTATTTTGGTGGACAAGGGAGAGCAAAAGGAGAGCGCGGTTTACTAATGAAGGTTATTGTAGAGTATGGAGATAACAACATAACTACAATAGGATCGGATGGTTCTTGGAAGCAAAAGCGCGCCACCCAATGGGATAAAAACCAACCTGTGCGCAACGGAGAAGGAATAGGGCATGTAGAAAAAATAGATAGTTGTAAAATGATTCCAAATTGGAATACGATTTCGTATCATGATAGTGATTGGAATTATGCCACTGAAATTGGATTACAACCAGTTGCACCCTGGACACAGAGGCTAAGGTCAGATTTAACCAGAGTAAAAGAAAAAATCATAACGCCTAAATCAATAACTCAACCAAGTAAAGGAAAATATATCATTGACTTAGGTAAAATATATGCAGGACGCTTCAACATAACCTTCGAAGGTGGAAACTCTGGAGATACGATTAAAATGATAGGCGGTTTTGTATTAAACAATGACGGTACGGTATCCAAAAAAATAAATCAACAAACAGATCTACACTTTTTCTTCATTCATAAT
>NTKF01000003.1 GCA_002457295.1 Flavobacteriales bacterium MED-G22 | reverse complement strand
TTGGGGCTAGGGTTTCTAAGTCTTAAATTCCAAGACGCAATCCGAAATAAAAATTGCGTGTTGGAGCGGGTTCATAGTAGCGTTTGCCAAAGGCATTTAGGCGTATGTTATCAAAATAAGCCGTGTTCAGCAAATTATTGATGCCTCCTAAAAGAGAAAAAGTTCCTCCAGAAAATGGAATGGTTTTGACCACTTGCCCTTGTAGTACTTGATAGTTTTCTATGGCAACCGCATTGCTGTTGTCAGCATAAAAACGCCCAGCGTGCTGCCCCTCTAGCTGGAACACCCATTGGCTAGTAGTGCTGTAGCGTAGTCTGAGCTGTGCCTGCTGTTGCGGTAAGCCTGGGAGCGCGTTGCCTGATAATTCACCCGCATCAAATTGATAGGACGCTTGGGTGAACGCCACCTCACCGTCCCACTGTTGCCATTGGAATTCCCACTGCAGTTCCAATCCATACCGCTGGGTGGCTCCTGCATTTTCATAAAAAGATCGCCCCGGGAATGCCTCTAGTTCGTAAGGTAAAATTTCGTTTGAAGAACGAATATAAAAAAGGACTGCTTCTATCTGGGAGCCGCCTTTTTTCAGTCGCCATCCCAGTTCATAATTTTGAGCTTTGGCGGGTTCTAAACTCTCGTTAAAGCCCGGCGCTCCAGTGGGGTTGGCTGAAAGTTCGCTGAGTGTTGGTGTTTCAAAACTTGACGAAATATTAGCAAACCAACCCATAATACTTCCTAAAGGGTGGTAGAATCCTAGTCCGGGATTGAAGGAAATAAATTCTTGTTTTGTGGCGGTATTGTCTAAGCCTATTTGCTGTCGATCGAGCCGAAGACTCGTCCGAATCCATGCCCTCCCAATTGCAATTTCATCCATTCTAAAAAGGGCCGCTGCAGAAAATTGTTCAAGCTGTGAGAGGGTTTGCAGTCCTTGATCTCCATTTAAATTTTCATACCGGTCTCTCTGGTCTCCTTGTGCAGCCCATTCAGCTCCCATATGCCAGCGGTGGTTGGTCTTGGTTTTTTTGAGGGAGGTGCCTAGACCGTAATAATTTCTAAAGAGGTCAACAATACCTCCTGTTTTAAAAGGTAGTTTTCCGTAGAAATCACGCGCTGAATAAAACCCATAAGAATTCCACTCTGCGCCACTCATCAGTTCTTTTTTCCATTGTAATCCCGTTTTAAATTGGGCAATCTTTTCATAGGTGTCATAATCTACATTGCGCTGGCGGGCTTGCCTTCGATTTGCTTCTGCTTCAGCAAGGGTCAATCCTCCAGGATCTCCCGCTTCTGGACTTGAAGTGTAATTCAATTGCCAAAGAAGTTTGGAGGTGGGAGAAAATTGATGGGAAAGTTTTGCATTGAATTGACGTTGTTTGAGTTGGCTTTGTTCTCTATAGCCATTCGTGTTTAAAACAGTCTGGAAAAGAAGAAGTTTTGTTTTTTCATTTTTTATGTACTGCTGCGCTTGATACGACTGCATGCCGTAACTTCCAAAAAGAGTGGCAAAGCGCACAGGATCTCCTTGCAAAGAATCTATGGTTGTCATGTAGAGCACCCCTCCTGAAGCATTGCCATAAAGGCTTGATGCGGGTCCCCTCAAAACTTCTATGCGCTCTAAAAGAGGTAGTGGAAGATTATCTACTTGCCCCTGTCCATCAGGGGTGGTTTCTGGAATACCATCGACCACCAGTTTCACTCCCCTTATACCAAAAGCCGCTCGAGAACCAAACCCTCTAATTGAAAGTCGCAAATCTTGCGCATAGTTATTCGCATTTAAAGTAAAAAGACCTGGTACTTGACGTAAGTATTCTTGCAGACTCAATTGCTGATGGTAGGGTTGTCGGTCAGTGAAATCATATACTGTTAGGGCTTGTGAAAGTGTTTGTCTTGGGGTATTGAGTTTGGTGCTCTCCAAAATCACGGGCTCCAGAGTGATTGTGTTGGTTGCACTGCCCTGCTGTCCAAAAACAAACAAACAGGTCGTCAAATAAAAGACCAAAAAACAGCTCCTTAAAAAAACTTTATATAAATTGTTTATTCCTTCTATCATATTCATTTATGGTAATTAATTTTGTTGCAAGTTAAGCATATGTATTTATCAGAACTTGAAGAAATTATTGCTTTTATAGCCTGTGGGCTAATTTTGATTGCTTTTGGTGTGAGCACTTACAAAAATATTAAAAATACTATTGATGAAGAAAAAGAAAAAGAGGCTGAAAAAAAAGAAAATGAGGAGAAAATCAAAGTGCTTATAAAATATTATAGAACAAAAGCTGCTTTAATTAAAAAATTTGAAAAGGCTAAAAAACAAGTAAAAGAGGAAGATTGAATTTTTGTTTTTATATTTGTACCTACAAATATTGTTTTAACAACTATAAATTAAAAGTCAAATGAAAAAGGTATTTCATCCCGCACATTCACGCGGTCATGCTGATCATGGTTGGTTGAAAGCAAATCATTCATTTAGTTTTGCCAACTATTTTGATCCAGAACGTATACAATTTGGTGCCCTTAGAGTATTGAATGACGATACTATAGCCCCCGGAATGGGTTTCGGCACTCATCCACATGACAACATGGAGATAGTCACCATTCCCCTTGAAGGCGCACTGGAGCACAAAGACAGTATGGACAATGTGGGTGTCATTTCTTCAAATGAAATTCAGGTGATGAGTGCTGGTACAGGCATCTATCATAGCGAATACAATCATCACAAAGACCAAGCAGCCAAAATTTTGCAACTTTGGGTGTTTCCTAATAGTGAAAATGTGACGCCTAGGTATGACCAAATGTCTATTGATAGTCTGAGAAAAAAGAATAGTCTCTATCAGGTGGTGTCTCCAAATCCTAATGATGCGGGTATGTGGATTCATCAGCAAGCTTGGTTTTATTTGGGTGAATTTGATCAAGACACCTCGTTTGCCTATGAAATGCATAAAGAAAAAAATGGCGTTTATGCTTTTGTGATTGACGGGCATTTTACAATTGATCAACACCCACTAGAAAGGAGAGATGCGCTCGGAGTTTCAGAGACTGATTCATTTGAAATTGAAGCTAAAAAAGGCAGTAAAATTTTGACCATTGAGGTGCCAATGTAAAACTTATAATTATGGAAAATCTCAGTGTTAATGACCTTTTAACCTATTTAAACAACAAAATAGAAACACAACAATACATCGACTCTGTCCATAAAATTAAAATTTTAACTACAGTTGAAATAATTGAGAAGACACTTGTAGAATTAGATTATTGATAGACCCTCACATAATCAATTAAAAATTCTTGGGGAAACGCTGTATTTTGACCTACCGGGCCTCCAAAATTACCGCCAATAGCTACGTTTAAAAGTAGATAAAAAGGTTTATTAAATGGCCAATTATCACCATTTTTAGAGATTGGCGCATAGCTATAAACTGCTTTATCATCTATTAAAAAAGTGATGACATCTGGTGTCCATTTTATGCCAAATACATGGAAATCATCTTCCACATTAGGGAAGGCTGTTATTTTGCTATTGACTGAATCTCCATGGCTACTCTGAGTATGAAGTGTATTGAAAACCTCCCCCGGACGCCGACCCACATATTCCATAATATCAATTTCGCCACAAAGTGGCCATTGAAGCTCGTCTATGTCGTGCCCTAAAGCCCAGAATGCAGGCCAGAGCCCAGCTCCAACAGGCACCTTCAGCCGTGCTTCAATTTTGCCATATTGAAATTCTTTTTTGTCTTTGGTGGTGATGCGTGTTGACGTATAGCCCTCCGAGTCTTTTTGTGCGCTTATAATAAGCATACCCTCTTCTATTCTGTGATTACGATCTGTGTAATTTTGTAATTCATTATTACCCCATCCGCACAAATCAGGACAACCATCTGCTAATTCGAAATTCCAAAATTCTTCATTGAGTGTTGTTTCATTAAAATCATCCTCCCAAACAAGGGTATCAAAAGAATCATCAAAGGGTTCTTTCTCTTCCAATTCAACTAAATTCATGTTGCCTTTTTCCTCTTGATTGGCACTACAAAAACCCAAGAAAATAATAAAAAGGATGTACTGATATTTTAACATTTTAATATTGGTTTTTGCTAATGTAGCTATTTGTATCTTTAAGCCAAAACTGATTCTCAAAAAGAGGTGTTAATCGAAGAAAACTTTTCACTTATCCAATTATTTAGAGGGCTGCTTGGAATAGGAGTATTACTCCTTTTAGCCTTTCTAATGAGCAACGACAAAAAAAACATTCCTTGGAAAACGGTAGGCTTAGGAGTAGCGCTTCAAATTTGTATTGCAATAGGTGTCTTACAAATTAGATTCATTTCTAAAGGTTTTGAAATTGTAGGTGGTTTTTTTATCTCCATATTAGAATATACCAATGCAGGCACAAAAATGCTATTGGGAGAATTTGGAAACCTTGATACGTATGGTTTCATTTTTGTTTTTCAGGCCTTGCCCATTATTGTATTTTTTTCTGCCCTCACTTCCATATTATATTATTTCGGCGTTATTCAAAAAATAGTTAGGGTGCTTGCTTTGGGGCTCACCAAACTTTTTCGTATTTCAGGACCAGAAAGTTTAGCAGTAGCAGGAAATATCTTTTTAGGTCAAACCGAAGCGCCTTTGCTTATAAAGGCCTATTTGGAAAAAATGAATCGCTCTGAAATTTTTTTACTTATGGTTGGGGGCATGGCAACAGTTGCTGGAAGTGTGATGGGTGCCTACATCAGTTTTTTGGGTGGAAATGACCCACTACTTAGGCTCGAATTTGCAAAAAGTTTACTAGCTGCCTCTGTCATGGCAGCACCTGGTGCGGTGGTGGTAGCTAAAATCATGTATCCGCAAACGCATTCAATCTCAACAGAAATTTCAATTCCAAAAGAAAAAATTGGATCTAACTTACTTTCTGCTATTTCTATAGGTACCGGTGAAGGAATTCGAATGGCTGTTAATGTGGCGGCAATGCTTTTGGTTTTTATTGCGCTTCTAGCCATGCTCAGTGGCATCCTTGGTGGCTTGGGAGATCTACTAGGATTGAATGCTTGGATTGAGGCAAACACACCCTACAATTCTTTTTCTGTAGAGTTTATCTTAGGATATCTTTTTGCACCACTAATGTGGCTCATTGGCGTGTCTCAAGCTGACATGGCTTTGATGGGGCAACTGCTGGGTGTGAAATTAGCGGCAAGTGAATTTGTGGGCTATACACAACTAGTTACTTTAAAAGATCCTCAAAGTGTTATTCATTTTACTTATCAAAAATCAGTAGTAATGGCCACCTTTTTACTTTGTGGTTTTGCCAATTTTGCTTCCATTGGCATTCAAATTGGAGGGATTGGTATTTTAGCTCCTAAACGCAAAAAAATGCTAACTGAATTGGGGCTCAAAGCCATGATTGGAGGTACCTTAGTTTCTCTGCTTTCTGCAACAATTGCAGGATTCATTTTGAGCTAAATTAAAGGACCTCAGCCTTAATATTTTTCCATAACCGAACCAGAAATAAGGCAAAACCAACAGCAATTACGGTTAAGGGTATCGCCAAATTATATTTCCCATAAATGTAATAGCCGGTAGCAAACATAATACTATAGATCAGCACACAACCCACCAACATCGCTAAGATGCCATAAGGAACCGTCCATTTTCCTTCTCCAGATTGTATCTCCATGTCTTTAGATTTAGCCACTACTTTTTGCCATCCTGGGCCTCCAGGCTGGGTTTTTTTATAAAATGATTCTAACACTTCTTGCTTTTCTGGCGAGGTAAGAAAAGTAACTAAGAGCCAGATGGCCGTTGTAACAAAAACAACAAATGGAAATTCTCCCCATGGTGGCAATAACCCGTCCTCTGCACCGAATAGAGCAGATTTAATGGAAGGAATTACCAATAAAAGAGAGATTACACCCGAAGAAACCATGGCGGCTATTTCGCTCCACGCATTGATACGCCACCAAAACCACCGCAAGATGAAAATAAGACCTGTTCCGGCTCCAAAAACTAACAATAAATTAAATAACTGAATCGCATTTTGAAGCAATAAGGCCAAGATGGTACTCAATATCATGAGCAAGACCGTGGATAGGCGGCCTACTGCTACTAGTCTTTTTTGGGAAGCTTGTGGATTAACTTGACGATGATAAAAATCATATACGATATAAGAAGAGCCCCAATTTAATTGAGTGGAAACTGTGCTCATGTAGGCGGAAATAAGTGAGGCCAAAACAAGCCCTATAAGGCCAACAGGAAGTTTGGTGAGCATGGCTGGATAAGCCAAATCATGCCCTAACTTATCATCTGCTATATTTGGAAAAGCTTGTTGCAGACTGGATAAATCTGGAAAAACAACTAATGAAGCCAAGGCCACTAAAATCCAAGGCCATGGGCGAAGGGCATAATGCATGATATTGAAGAAAAGGGTTGCACCAATGGCATGGTTTTCATTTTTTGAAGCAAACATCCGTTGCGCAATATAGCCCCCTCCCCCAGGCTCTGCACCAGGATACCAAGAGCTCCACCATTGGACTGCAAGAGGAATAATTAATAATGTGATTAGTGCTTTGTTATCATTGAAATCTGGTAGAATGGAGAGTTTATCTACTACATTATCATTTGTTAAAAGAGCCTGTAGTCCACCCACTTCGGGTAGGTTGACAAGATAGTAAGCAGCAAAAATGGCTCCCCCCATGGCTACAAAAAATAATATCATATCTGTATATACCACCCCTTTAAATCCACCTATTGTACTGAAAACAACTGTTACAAAGCCTGCAGAAAGGACCGTTTGCCAAGGCTCCAACCCCAGCATGATTCCTCCAATTTTTATTGCCGCAAGGGTCACAGCAGACATGGTTATTACATTAAAAATGATCCCCAAATAAAGCGCTCTAAACTTTCGTAAAAAGCTAGCTGGTTTCCCGCCGTAGCGCAATTCATAAAATTCTAAGTCTGTTTTAACTTCTGATTTTCTCCATAATTTTGCATACACAAAAACTGTTAAAAGACCTGTGATGAGGAAGGCCCACCAAACCCAATTTCCTGAAACACCGTTGGTGCGAACAATGTCTGTGACCAAATTGGGCGTGTCTGTAGAAAACGTAGTGGCCACCATCGAAAGACCTAACATCCACCATGGCATATTTCGACCTGATAGAAAAAAGGCGTTGGCACTTTTGCCTGAAGACTTCGAAACCAAGACTCCAATTCCTAACGAAATAAAGAAAAACACAAAAATTATAAGCCAATCTATGAAAGCCAGTTGCATATTCAATTTGTTTAGTTATGAGTAAATATAACATAATTATAATCATTAAAATGATGTTAAATCTTATCGTAATTTGCAAGAAACCACTACGTTTGCAAAGGAATTGATATATGAAGATGAAATACAAAGCCCTTTTTCCTTTTCGATTTGGTTTCCTATTCTTAGGAATTATTTTGTTTTTGTCGTTTGATGGACTTGCTCAAACTAAAGAGCAACAAAAAGCACCTTCAATTGTTTTTCCAAAGGGGGAACAAGAACGCCCAACAATTATTGACCCCAATAACCAAAATCCCTTTTTTTTAGGGATTAGTGGTGCGCCAGAGGTAGAGCTTAATGAGCGCGAAAAAGAGGCTCCCTCAATGTCTATGGAACAAAAAGAACGCTTCTTAGATCCTGGGGAACGCTATTTGAAAAAATTGAGACGCAACACTACCCCAGAGAACCAAAAAAACCCCAATCAATTTCGAGTAGATCAATACTTAGGGGATTTTCGAAATAATGGAAAGTTTGTTCAAATTTTACTTCGTGACCATGAATCTCCCGATGGTGATTTGATTCGCATTATGGTGAATGACAAAGAAATTGTCCCTAGAGTGTTGTTAGAAGAACGCTTTAAAGGTGTTTCTATAGATCTTTTTCCAGGATTTAACAAAATTGATTTTGTTGCTCTCAATCAAGGCACCTCTGGACCCAACACTGCTGAAGTAAAAGTTTTTGATGACAAAGGGAATTTGGTTGGAGCCAACCGTTGGAACCTTGCCACCGGGGTAAAAGCAACCTATATTGTCGTTAAAGAATAGCCCTTTTAAAAATTATACCTGTGAATAATTTTATTCCGCGCCTTACAGAGTGGATTGCTTTTTTAATAAGCCCGTTAGAATGGCTAATGCTTTTTATGGTTTTAGGGGGAGGTCTGTTTTTGATGATTCAAAGTAGGGGGCGCCCATTTTTATTTCTTCCCAAAGCCTTTCGGCTCTTATTTAAAAAAGAAGATCAAAAAGGTATTTCTCGATTTCAAGCTCTTTCCGCGGTATTAGCAGCGACAGTTGGTCTTGGGAACATTTCAGGAGTAGCCATTGCAATCCATATGGGAGGCCCAGGTATTTTAGTATGGATGTGGTTGACTGCCTTTGTAGGAATGATCATCAAATTTTACTCCTGCTCTTTAGCCGTTGCCCTTCGTCAATATGATGCATCAGGTCAGCCAATTGGAGGCCCTATGTATTATATGACTTTAGGCTTGAAAAAATGGGGGAAACCTCTTGCTGTATGGTTTTCTATTGCTGGACTGATTGGCGTTTTACCCGCCTTTACTGCCAATCAACTCACAGAATCAATCACTACCATGTTGCCCTTTGATGAATTTCTGGCCCTTAATTCTTTTCAAATCCGATTCACCTTTGGCCTTTTCTTAGCTACCCTAACCGCTTGGGTAATTTTTGGAGGACTTGATTATATAGTGCGAGTAGCTTCTAATTTGGTGCCCCTAATGGTCCTTTTTTATCTTATTATAGGGGGGTTTATTTTGCTCTCTCAATATGATCAAGTGGGCCCCGCTTTTGCCCTTATTTTCAGAGAAGCTTTTCAACTAGAAACAGCAGCCGTAGGAGGTTTCTGGGGGTTGGTTCTTTTGGGCGTTAGAAGGGCTGTTTTTTCTAATGAAAGTGGGTTAGGCAATGCGCCTATGTATCATGGCCAATCACAATCTAAACGCGCAACTGATGAGGGGTTAGTTGCCCTCCTTGGGCCTTTTCTTGATACTATAGTGGTTTGCACAGTCACTGGGTTAATTGTAGTGATTAGCAAAGCTTATTTGCTAGATTTAAATGGTATTCTTCTCACTCTTGAAGCTTTTGATCGTTTATTTTATGGTTATGGCGATATGCTGCTTTTGTTTATGGTGCTCGTTTTTGGAACTTCAACTTTATTTACATATGCCTACTATGGCACTAAATGTTTTGGTTTTCTAACCAAACGTAAGTGGGGGAAATTTTATAATTTCCTTTATGTAGGTAGTATTGTTTTAGCTGCCATTTCTACAACTGAATTTGTAGTAGGGCTTATTGATCTTGCCTTTGCTCTAATGTGCATTCCAAACATGCTTGCCGTTCTCATGTTAGCTCCAACAATTACCAAGAAAATAAAGTCTGAATTAATCACTTCGTAGTTTCTCATTTGTGTTTTCTTTTTATTAGAAGAGCTAGAATTAAAGAAATAAGACCCGCATATACATAAGGCCAATCTATAAAACTCAATTTGGTGTACATTATAAAAATGACTGTGCTACAAACAATAAAGAGGGCAATCAAAATGAGTTTTACAAAAAGGCGGATCATTTTTTCTTAGAGATCAGGTAGAAAATACCTCCTGTGAGTGCATAAATTAACACGCCTGTTGGTCCCAACAGAAAAGTTCCTACTAAGGAGGGTATAACAGCCCATTGAGGGATTCTTCTTTTGATGCGGTGCTCCACAATCCAACAACCCATCCAAAAATCAAAGGCTAAATAGTGCATCCACCCCGCAGCAGCACTAGCTGGAGTTGCTTTTTTGAAAAGAGCCGTGATGCCTTCTAAAGTGGAAAAGTCTGCCTCTCCTAAACCGCCTGCAGCCCCTAAAAAATATAAATAGGCAATACTAATGACTAATGGCACCCAAGGGTAGGTTCTGATTGCATGACTCAATTTCATTTTTGGAAAAAACAAAAGCATTGCCCAACAAAAAAGAATGCCCGTGTTACAAACAGTAAATACTATATTTATCATAAATTTTTTGGTGTTTCACTCTTCGATAACAATTTAGTCTTTTTACCTTAGACCACAAGAAATGTTACTATTCAAAGATATTAAAGGCAATAGAATTGATCCAGTGGCTCATACGCTAGAGATCATCAAAAATTATCCTAATGCCGAGGTTCATATTGGTACTGATTCTCAAAATATTGGAAAACAAACACGATATACTACTGTAATTGCGTACCGATTAGGAACTCGAGGAGTCCACTATATTTTGAGCAAAGCTCAAATAACAATTATACGTGATATGTGGACACGCTTGTGGAAAGAAGCTGAAAAAAGTATTGACGTGGCAGAATGGCTCACTCAACAAATAGCTATTCGAGTTGAAATAGATATGGATTATAACGGTGACGAAAATTTTAAATCTCACAAACTAATTGCCGCTGCTAAGGGTTGGGCAAATTCTTTGGGATATAAAGTTAACATCAAACCCAATAATCAAATTGCTACTAGAGCTGCAGACCACCATTGCAAATAAAAAATTATATTTAAATAAGCAATTTATTCAATATGTCAATTACTATCATTGCTCCTCCTGTCCCTTCCTCAAAATGGAAATCTGCTTTTGCTACTTTAGCTCCTAATATTCCTGTATTCGAGGGTTATAAATTGAATAAACCAGAGCAGATAAAATATGCTACCCTTTGGCGTTTTCCTGAGGGGATACTAAACAATTTTAAGAATTTGAAATTAATCTATTCAATGGGTGCAGGAGTTGATGGTGTTTTGGCCGATCCAACCATTCCTAAACACATTCCTATTTGTAGGATTGTTGATCCCGAAATGGCTTTTTCTATGTCCAACTATATTCTTATGGCCGTTTTGCAACACCACCGTCAATTGGATGCTTATAAAAAAGCCCAAAAGGAAAAGTATTGGGCTCAACATGAAGTAGATGAATTGGATTTAAATATTGGTGTCTTAGGCTTAGGCCATCTTGGTATGGACGCCGCTCTAAAATTGCATCAACTTGGGTTTGCTGTTTCTGGATTTAGTCACTCACCCAAAAACACTCCATTCCCGTCGTATTCTGGTAGTGAAATGGATTCTTTTTTATCAACTATCAATGTTTTAATCTGTGTCTTGCCCTTGACTCCACAGACCACTGGCTTTTTGAATAAATTCCTTTTTAAACAATTAAAACAACCTACTTTTTTAATAAATGTTTCAAGGGGTGATGTACAGGTTGAACGAGACATTTTAGAGGCCTTAGACAAAGGAACTTTAAATGGTGCTTTTTTAGATGTTTTTGAACAGGAACCACTGCCCAAAGAGAGCTTGTTGTGGACTCACCCTAAAATCAAGATAACACCACACATTGCCAGTTTAACAAGAGAAAAAGAATCGGTCAGGCAGGTGTTAGATAATATCAATCGATTAGAAACGGGACAACCCCTTTTAAATCAAATCGATCGAGATAAGATGTATTGATTTTTAGATCAGTTGACTTGCCAGTTTTTCAGCACCAAAACGTACTACATCTTGCACAGGAAGTTTAATTTCATCTTCCATTTGAGCAATAGTTGCTTTTGAGGACGAGTCAGTCAAGTCGGAAGTATTTAGTGCTATTCCTACTACTTTAGCCTCTGGATATGTGCCAATTACAGAACACAAATTTTCATGTAACATAATAAACGATTTGAGGTCAGGAACGGCTACTTCTTTTGGACTGCGTAAATGTGTTTTACGGGCTCCATGACATAAAATTAAATGAGTAGGTGAGCTTCCTCGCATCAAAGGAAGGGTTGCAGTGCTCCCAGGATGCAATAATGACCCTTGTCCTTCAATCAGAACAATATTTTTTTCGGACTGTTCCATCACTGCCTTTTCTACTGCTCCACAGGCATGATCTACTTTAAAAGCATCAAGGGGTATCCCTTGCCCAGTGATTGTGATTCCAATTTGCCCTGTAGCCACAAAGCCCACGTTTTGGTTTTCATTGATTAGCCATTGATAAAGTTCAAGAGCTGCAGTCATTTTCCCTATCGCCATGTCTGTCCCTACAAAAAGAACTCTTTTGTTATTCAGTTTAGCTGCTTTGCCTGAGGCAATTGGGGGAGTAAATTGTGGCACTCTGACGTCCCATATCCATTGCTTTTTTGGGAATTTGATTTTGTGTTGCCATTGGGGCTGTAATAAATCATGAAGCCCATTGATAATACTAAGTCCCATCTCAAGTGCTTCGTCTATCACAGGAACCCAAGAGTCAGGAATTTTCCCTCCAGAGGGGGCAATCCCTAAAATTAAAACTTCTATTTCTTTATCTTCCACTTGTTGTAGAGATTCATAAATAGGAATAGGCCCCGAAAATTGAAACAATTCATTCATCTTTTTACCAGCATGGCTCTTGTCGATTATACCTATTATAGGGTTCTGTAAATACCGTATGACCCCCATCCCCATCTTGCCATAGTCACTGTCAATATGACCTTCCATGTAGATCACAACTTTTTGATGTACTTTAAGCATAATATTCTTCTTTTAGCACGGCCCCATGACCAGGAACTGCATCGGGCATTGTGATCCCTTCAATCATAGGTGCCCCTATGGATGGGTCTGGGTTTAAATTATAATGAGAGTCTAGATCAATATGATCAATACTTCCTGACAGTGAGGCCGCTGCTGCAATAGAAACTGAAGATTCGCTCATGCATCCAATCATGGTTTGTAATCCAAAGGCTTTTGCAGTAGCCATAATCTTTAGCGCTTCTGTTATGCCGCCGCATTTCATTAATTTTATATTTACCCCATGTACATGTTCAGCCCACTGAGGAATATTAGCTGCTATACGACAAGACTCATCTAGAAATATTGGTAAATGCCCTTTTAGTTTTAAAAGCTCTCCCTCGCTTCCCTCCACAAGGGGCTGTTCCACATAAGTTACTCCTCTAGAGGCTAACCAATCCATCATTATTAACGCTTCTTCTACAGTCCACCCCCCGTTGGCATCTACGCGTAAATTCACGTCATAATTAGCTGCACTTTTAATCACTTGTTCAAACATGGCTTTGTCTGCCTCAATTCCTTGTGGTGCTCCCAACTTAATTTTCAAAGACTTGACAGTAGTGCCCTCTAAAAGAAGTGGAATTCTTTCTTTGACTACTTCTGGAGGATTTATACCCAAAGTTACGGAGGTTGGTGTAGAAGGAGCGGGTAGGCCCAATAATTGATAGAGGGGCATTTGAGCCTTTTTAGCTTTCCAATCCCACATAGCCATGTCTAGCGCTGCATAGGCACAGGGTGCGATTTTCATTTCCACACTCCTTTGATAGCATTCTGCTATTGATAAGTCTAAAGGATCAGTAGCTAAAAAACGTACTAGCTCTGCCTGAACCTTTTCCGTTGAATGAGCCCCTTCAGAACTTCCGGGTGCCGCTTCACCCCATCCTACTATTCCATCTTTTTCATAGGATAAGAAGATATTCTCAGAAAAAGCCCTTATGCCTCTGCTAATTACTAATGGAAATCGCTTTTTTAATGAAACTGTATAAAAACGTATCTTCACTTCATATAATCTTGATGCAGCTAAAGTTACTATTTCAAGATTTTAAAAGCCAAAGAAACTATTTTAAAAAACTTAAAATTTCTTTTACATTTATTTAAATAAAACCAATATTTCATGATCCATGAGTTTAAACAACTACTAGAAGCTGCAACGCTATGGCATGACAAAGGCCATCAATTGGTGCTGGCTACAGTTGTTGCTCTTGAGGGATCGTCCTATCGCCGTCCAGGGGTACGCATGCTTTTAAATGATCAAGGGGAAGCCTTTGGGGCTGTGAGTGGTGGATGTGTAGAAAAAGATGTTCATCGTCAAGCGAAGAGTGTATTTCAAACTGGAAAGCCAAAAATGATGCAATATGATGGTAGGATTCGTTTAGGGTGTGAGGGTATATTGTATCTCTTGTTAGAACCCTTTATTCCTCAGTCGTCATTGCTCACTCTCTTTGAAAAAGCATGGCAGGAAAGGAAAAGTGTTGAAATTCTGTCTTCTTATTCTAAAGTCTTAGGTGAACACGATTCCCTTGGCTCCATCTTTGCTTATGGCGATATTCAAATTCCATTGGGGCCAATGGGTACCACTATTGATTCAAAAGCACTGCTCTATAGTCAAACTTTAGCCCCCGTTCAACAACTCTATATTTTTGGTGCTGAACATGATGCTGTTGCACTCTGTGCTTCAGCCCATCAAATAGGCTGGGAAGTATTTATAGTAGCTGCCCCAGATGAACAAAAATCAAAATCATTTTTCCCTGGATGCAGCCAGTTGTTCACCCCACTCCCCGATGCAGTTGATACTCATTCTATTGATGATCAAACGGCTGTTATATTGATGTCTCACAGTTTTACAAAAGATTTGCAATACCTTATTGCGCTTAGAAATAGTCGCCCAGCCTATTTAGGATTATTGGGGCCTAGTCATCGTAGAGAACGCTTGCTCTCTTCCTTTTTAGAACGATTCCCAGAAATTGATTCTTCCTTTTTAGATTTATGCTATGGCCCCACAGGAATTAATATTGGTGCTGAAAGTGCGCAAGAAATTGCATTGTCTATAATGGCTGAAATACTCAGTGTGACACGAAACAGTGTGCCTCATCCTTTACGTCAAAAGTCAGGGCGTATCCATGAATGATATCTTCCTTTTAGTTTTGTCCGCAGGGGCTTCTCGTCGAATGGGAAAGGTAAAAGCATTACTCCCATGGGGTAGTAAAAATTTAATTCTCCATCAACTACAAATCGCTTTAGAGATTAATGATAAGGTGGGCGTTGTTTTAGGTGCCCATGCTAAAAGGGTCAAAGAAACTATTCATTCGCTCGCTGTTAGTTATTTTATTAATCCCAATTGGGATGAGGGGATGGGCAATTCATTGGCTTTTGGCACAAGAGCCATCCTTGAAATGTATCCCAAAACAAAAGGGCTCTTAATATTGACTGTTGATCAACCGCTAATAAACAAAACCCATTTGGACAAAATGTTAGCTGCATTCAAGCCTCAACAAAAACAAATTATCGTATCAGAATCTGATCAAGGTTGGCAGGGTGTGCCTGTTTTATTTGATGCCTATTATTTTGATGAACTACAGAAATTAACAGGAGACCAAGGGGCTAAAAGCCTTACTAAAAAGTATCATGAAAATATACTTCCAATTTCTGGTGGAAATCTATTAATAGATATCGATACTCCAGAAGCTTATGACGCCTTAAAAAGGAGAGTCAACCCCCGATAGTTATCATGCTTCTATTTTTTGAGTGTGCATCTATATCTTCAAACGCTTCTTGAGAGGCCATCCCTGCGCGAACTGCTTTTTTCTTAGCAACTGCATTTTGAATCAAAGGTTGTAAAGGTGCGCCCTTTCTCAGAGGGGTTAGGAGGTCTGTCTCTTTATTGGAAAACAAACAGTTTTTTAAAAATCCGTTAGCCGTCAAGCGTAAACGGTTGCATCCTTCACAAAAAGGATTTGTTACTGTGCTAATAATAGCAAATTGCCCTGAAAAATTTTTTACCTTATAGTTTTTTGCTGTATCATTTGGAGCGTCTTTTAATCGTTGAATACCATCTGTTCCAAAATGACCGCCCAAGGTATTTATGATGTGGTCATAAGGAACCAATTTTTGTGTATTCCATTGATTTCCATCAAAAGGCATAAATTCGATAAAACGAACCTTTAATGGCAGCTCTTTAGTTAGTTTGACAAAATCAATAATTTCATTGTCATTAATCCCTTTCATCAAAACGGCATTTAATTTAACTTCAAACCCCTCTTCTATGAGAAGCATGATGTTTTGATACACTCGGTCAAAATAGTCTCTGAATGTTATTTTTTTAAATTTTTCTGCATTAAGCGTATCTAAACTGATATTGATCGTAGACATTCCACAGGATTTTAATAGTTCCAAATGTCTATCAATACTAACAGCGTTAGTTGTCATGGTGAGTTTGACAGGAAGTTGAGCAAGTTCTTTAAGAATAACATTAAAATCTTTTCGAACTAGAGGTTCCCCCCCCGTAAGACGAATTTTAGTTACCCCTAATGAAACAAACTCTTTTGCAATAAGAATTATTTCCTTTGCTGTCATCAAGTGGGGAGCAGGGGTCAATGGCACTCCCCCTACTGGCATACAGTAGCTGCATCTTAAATTACACCTTTCCGTTAGTGAAATGCGTAAATAATTATGCTTTCTTCCAAAGGTGTCTTCTAATAATTTTGTTTGTTTTTTCATGGGTTAATGAGATTTACCTTTGGTGATATCAAATACATGCAATAGAGCTGGAAATATGGCTTCCATAGATTGTGCTGCTCCTTTGGTAGAACCAGGTAAAGCCAAGATTAGCGAATCTTCAGACATCCCTACTACACTTCTAGAAAGCATTGCATAAGGAGTGCGCTGTTGTCCATAAGAACGAAGTGCTTCTTCAATTCCTGGAATCCTTTTATCTATAATTGGTTGCAAGGCTTCTGGAGTTTGGTCCCTTGGAGATAAGCCCGTGCCCCCGGTAAAGATAATGAGTGAAATCTTTTCTTTTTTATAGGCTTCAACTTTTGATCTAATTTGATCTACCTCATCTGGTATTATGGTGTAATCAGCAATTGGAATGCCCCATTTATCCAAATTTTCAATAATCGCTTTGCCTGCTCGGTCTTCTTTTTTGCCCTTAGATATGGAATCTGAACAAACCACAACTGCCGCTTTTACTTTTGTTTTAAGAGTATGAGTGTCTGATTTACCTCCTTTTTTTTCAAGCAGTTTAATCTTTTCTATTTC
Source organism: Flavobacteriales bacterium MED-G22 (assembly GCA_002457295.1). The sequence continues at coordinate 37,162 of NTKF01000003.1, read as the reverse complement.
GATCCCTTTATCTAAGGGTTTTAGCATGTCATAAAGGTTTAAGGCCACTACACTTGCGCCATGCATAGCTTCCACCTCAACACCTGTTTTATAAATGGTTTTTAAAGTGCATTGAATATGAATTTCTAATCCCTTGATTTCATAGTTTATTCCTGTATATTCAATGGGTAATGGATGACAATCAGGAAGCATTTCTGGTGTTTTTTTGACCGCTAAAAGCCCTGCTGCTCTACTCATTTCAAAAACATCACCTTTGGGTACCTTCTTTTCTTCAATGGCTTGAATCGTTTGCTTGCGACTCACCCTAACAACAGCTGACGCTGTCGCTTCACGGAGGGTTACCTTTTTGTGTGTGATATCAACCATAATTTATTTATTTTCTTTCCATTGGTGCGTTCGGTCCTCAAAAATTTCTTTCCCAAAAATGGGGAGTTGTTCTTTAATCCGATTCACTAGTTTAGGGAGTGCTTCAAATACTTCTGTTCGGTGAGCAGAGGATACGAAAACAAAGAAACTGATTTCCCCTGTTTTGACAACTCCTATACTATGATGAATATGCATACAGCTTAAGTCATGTTCATCAAAAACACTTTCTCTAATCTCGTGACAAATTGCGTTTGCCATTTCATTGTGCGCAGTATACTCAATTGCGGCAACTTGCTTTCCTTCTATTGTGTCGGCACGCACTTGTCCCAAAAAAATTTGATGAGCACCGATATGTGTTTTAGTTTCATGATTGGCAATAGAGTTGGCTATTTGTTTAGGCAAAATAGCCCCACTAACAAAAATATCTTTTCTCTCTTTTTTCATTTTTTTACTTTTTGATTCCATGTTTGTAAAGTTGTTGCCCCTACAGAAAGAGAATAGCAATTTAAAATTCCTTTTCTTCTAAATAGAGCAGTGGCTTTTTTACTGCGTTGTCCTGACTGACAAAAAACTATTTTAGTTTCTTCGTTTTTTAATAATTCCCATTCTTTTTCCCATTTTGATTGAGGAAGATGAATTTGATTGTTAAGGCTTACTAGGGGTAATTCCCCTTTTTCTCTCACATCAACCCAAACAATATTGGATTGGTCTTGAACAGAAAACAAATCTATTTGCAAAGAATCATTGCAATCCAGTTGCAATTCCTCTTTAGGACTGTTTTTTTCTTTGAGTGTGGCTATGGCAGCTCGGTTTGGTTTTATTTCAATTTGTTTTGTTTCGTGACTTAACAAGTCGTAGCACAATAGTTTTCCTGACAAAACGGTTTTTAAATTTAGAATGATTTTCAAAACTTCTGTGGCTTGCAAAACCCCAAGTAACCCAGGTACTACGCCTAGTACCCCTGTCATTTCACAATTAGGTACTTCATCTGGCTTTGGTGGAGTTGGAAATAGGCACCTGTAGGTTGGACCCCCCTTATAATTAAAAACTGCCACCTGCCCTTGAAATTTATATAAAGCTGCATAGACCATTGGTTTATCCAGTATCACACAAAAGTCATTGATGCAATAGCGTGATGCAAAATTATCTGTAGCATCCAAAACAAGGTCATACGATTGCAAAAGTTCTCGCCCATTTGATAGTTGAAATGAAGTGGTGTAGGCATTGATATTGATTTTTGAATTTAATCTTTCTAACTTTTCTTTCGCAGCTTCTGCCTTATTTCTCCCCACATCACTTTGTTCAAATACTATTTGCCGATGCAAATTAGTCAATGTAACTAAATCAAAATCAACGATGCCAAGAGTGCCTACTCCAGCAGCAGCAAGGTATTGTAATGCAGGACAACCTAATCCACCAGCACCTACTACTAAAACTTTAGCTTCAGTTAACTTTTTTTGGCCAGCTTTTCCTACCTCATTCAATCGAATTTGTCTAGTATACCTGTCTTCCATAGTGTCATCCTCCAGAAAAAGGGGGAAAAAGAGCCACTTCTTGTTCCAGCAATTTTTCCTCTTCTGCTTTAATTGAATTTTGTTGTGCTAACACAAATGTTTTATTTTCTAAAGTTGGATAGCGTTTAAGCAATTCGTTCTTTAAATCACCTATGTTTTTTGCTTGAGTAGTGATTATTTCTTCTTCTTTTTGAAGAGTTTCGGCTAAAAGACCAAAATAACGCATTTTTATTTCCATATCTTACAAGAATATAAGTTTAACAGAAGCCAATAACAAAACGCCTGAAAGGAGATATTCTACTCGTTTTGGTGACCATTTCTGGCTTCCAAAGTAACTTCCTAATAAGCCTCCTCCAAAAGCTACAACAACAAAAAGCCATGAATAAGCTTCAAGGCTCACTCCTGTGCTGAGTTGGCCCAACATCCCAGCAGCAGAGTTGACCCAAATGAAAAGTGCTGAAACAGCCGCAGCAGTTTTAACATTTCCCCAACGAAAAAGGAGAATCAGAGGGGTCAATATAATTCCGCCTCCAATACCAATCATTCCAGAAAACAACCCTATCAATAACCCTAATGAGGCTGCTAAAATTTTATTTATTGGTCTAAATTCTACTTTCTGATTTTCCAAAGGCCAAACCATTCTTATCAGAGCTATGATGAGCAGCAAACCTAAAATTTGTTTGTAGACAACGGTATTAATTGTAACCATACCCCCAAAAAAAGCGGCTGGTATTGATGTTAAGACAAAAGGAAAGAATAGGTTGCTTTTAAAATGGTTGGCTTTATAGAATTGATAAAAAGCAACTCCTGCCACAAAAAGATTAAGCAACAAGGCTGTTGGTTTCATTAAAGTAGGAGTAAAAGAAAACAAAGCCATAAGCGCTAAGTAACCACTTGCTCCACCATGCCCCACACTAGCATATAAAAAAGCTACCCCTGGAAGAAGGAGTATAAAAAACAACAAGGATGTTCCTTCAATCATCGGTAGGATGGCTTTGGTTTACTTCTTCTGTTAAAAAAGTGAGGTATTTTTGATGGGTTTCCCAGTAGTGGTTTAGTAGTTTATGGCCAAAAGGAGTAACGGTTGTTTTTCCTCCTTGTTTACCTCCAGGAGCCATGACCACCGCAGGTTTTTCTGCCTTTTCATTGAGCAATTTCATTAATTTCCATGCTTTAGAATAGGAAATTTTTACCTTTTTTGCTGCCTGTGTGAGAGAAGGATCGGAGAGTAAAGCCTGCAACAGTTCGGCATGTCCTCTTCCCATTAATAATTCACCGTTAGATTCTATCCAAATTTTATGTTTGATTTCAATTTCCATGGGGCAATATTAAGGTTTCAACCTTTTCTCCTTTTTTAAATTTCTTTTTTGAGAGTGGTATATACACTAAGGCATTGGCCATGGCAAAGGCTTTTATCATAGAAGAAGCTTGTCCTGTGAGTGGTGTAACAACGTCATTTTGGATTTTAGCTTTTAGAAACAAAGCTCGATCGGTTGTATTTTCAAAATCATCTGCTAGGGGATATTTAATACGCAATAGTCCATTAAACGATCTCCCCATTAGGGCTTGTAATAAGGGATAAACAAAAACATAAAAACAGTTGAGAGTTGAAGCTGGATTGCCCGGAAGTGCAAAGAGCAAGGTTTGTTTGTGTTTCCCAAAAAACAATGGCTTCCCAGGTTTTTGTTTTACTTTATAAAAAAGCTTTTCTACTCCTATTTGTTCTAGGGCTTGGCCCACAAAGTCAAAATCTCCTACAGATATACCTCCTGAAATCAAGACTAAATGGGACTGATTAAGGGCTTTTTCAATAGCGTTTTGAGTGGCTTTCAAATCATCTTCAACTTGTTCTACAATACCATTTATAATACCCATTTGTTGGAGGACTGTTTTTAACACTAGGCTATTACTTTCATAAATTTTTCCTTTCTGGAGGGGTTTACCTGTTTTCTCCAATTCATTACCCGTAATTATAACAGCTACTTTTGGAGGCAGAAGAATCTTCACTTTAGTGAACCCTAATGATTGTAAGATTCCCAAAGCGGGTGGATTCAGCTGAGTACCTTGTTCAAACACAATATCATCTTTCTTTATCTGTTCTCCAGTTTTTCTAATATGTTGACCCATGGTAGGAGCTTTTTGGGCGGATATTGTTTCATGATCTCGATCAACTAATTCCTGAATTACAATTGCATTGGCAGAGTCTGGAACGCCAGCACCTGTAAATATTCTAAGCGCTTCTCCTGGGTTTAGTTCAAATTCAAACGGATCTCCTGCTTTAATTTCACCAACCACTTTATAGGTCTTTTTATCATGGCATCGGATTGCATAACCATCCATTGCAGATTGTCTGAAAGAGGGTAGTGGAATTGGAGCATAAATGGTGTCTGCCAAAACAGCACCGAGTGCCTCATTTAGGGGTACACTTTGGACACGTTTGTGTTGCAGGTTGCTATGCTTTTTTATTTCGGATAAAGCCTTTTCAACAGTAATCATTAGAAGCGTTATGTTTATTCAAATATAACGTAAACAAAAAAAATCCCTTCAAAAAAGAAGGGAATATTCTTTAGATTTAAACCTATCTTTTGTTCGTTTATTCTATGAGTGGAGTCTCTAGTTTTGCTAGTGATGCTTTTATTTCTGCATCCGACAATTCATGTTTAATGATATTGCCCGCAAAATAGTCTTGATAGGCTTTCATGTCGAAATTGCCATGACCGCAAAGGTTGATCAAAATGGTTTTTGAGATTCCTTCTTTTTTACATTGTTCTGCTTCGGCAATAGCAGTTGCAATACCATGAGTGGCTTCTGGGGCAGGGATGATGCCTTCCGCTTTGGCAAAAGTAACTCCAGCAGAAAAGACCTCCACGTTGTCATGAGACCGGGCTTCGATTAGCTTATCTTTAAGTAACTGGCTAACGATAACTCCTGCCCCATGGTAACGTAACCCTCCGGCATGTATAGGCGCAGGAACAAAATCATGCCCTAAGGTATACATTGGTAGCAAAGGTGTCATGCCTGCTACATCACCAAAATCATATCGAAAAACTCCTCTGGTCAATTTAGGGCAAGAAGAGGGTTCGCTTGCAATACATCTGATCGATTTTCCTTCTTCAAAATTTAATCGTAAAAAAGGGAAAGCCAATCCAGAAAAATTTGATCCTCCACCAAAAGGGGCTATCACAATATCTGGAAGATCTCCTGCTTTTTCCATCTGCAATAAAGCCTCTTGACCAATAATAGTTTGATGAAGTTTGACATGATTAAGCACACTGCCTAAAGCATATTTGGTGTCCTCATTTGTGGCTGCTCGTTCAACCGCTTCAGAAATAGCAATTCCTAATGAGCCCGTAGTGTCTGGATTTTCTGCTACTATTTTTCTGCCTATTTCAGTGGTGTTTGATGGTGAGGGGTGCACTGTGGCCCCCCACGTATTCATCATTACTTTGCGATAGGGTTTATGGTCAAAAGATAATTTTACCATAAAAACTTCACATTCAATGCCAAAATGTTGGCAGGCAAAACTCAATGCGCTTCCCCATTGCCCAGCCCCTGTTTCTGTGGTTATTTTTTTGACACCCTCTTGCTTATTATAATAAGCTTGGGCAACTGCTGTATTGGGCTTGTGTGATCCTGTAGGACTAACTCCTTCGTATTTATAGTAAATTTTAGCTGGTGTGTCAAGGGCTTTTTCGAGATTTGTTGCGCGATATAAGGGTGTAGGCCGCCACATGCTATAAATATTTCTCACCTCATCTGGTATATCAATCCATTTTTCGGTACTTACCTCTTGCTTGATTAGTTCCATTGGAAACAGGGGTGCTAAAGCATCTGGTCCTATTGGTTCCCTAGTCCCCGGATGCAGCGGGGGCAAGGGTTTATTTGGCATATCGGCTGTAATATTATACCATTTATCTGGGATTTCTTTTTCACCTAAAATAATTTTGCGTTCCATTTGATATAGTCGTTTTGTTTCCCTTAAATTTAATAAAAATTACACTATGTCCACCACACCCTATTCTTATAATTGTTCAATCTTCTCCTTGCCCTTTCAAACTAGGTATTCCGTAATTGTTCTAATCCTCTCTTTTTGTGTTTTCTTGATCAATCCATCTCTGCTTTCTGGTCAATCTAAAAAGGAACTTCGAAGGCAAAAAAAATTAGAAAAATTAGCCAATCCTAGTTGGCTGACTATAAAAAAAGGGCGTGGCTATTTTAAAGATGACAAAAATTCATATGTCAAGCGTGTGGCCCTTGAAGCTAATGAACAAAACTCAGGGCGGTTGGTTTCAGAAGGCAGTGATTTCTATGTCAACAAATCTGGGTATGATTATGAAAGATTAGAAAAGAGGATTATTCAAGTGGCTCTTTTTGTCCCCGTGGTAGCAGAATTAGAAATTGAGGTAGTAGCAACTTGTAAAGAAAATTATAGAGATGTTCAATTTTTAATAATTTATGGGCATGATTTAGAACGTTTGAGGAAAACAAATCAAAAACAAAATTTTATTAAAAACTATATTGTCACAGATCCACAAGTCTTTTCGCGACTCCAATTAGTGACAGAAAACCTATGTAAATAATATGTCTATGTTTGAATTATTAAACCAGCCCTATTCATTGACTCAAGAACAAATCAATTTTTTTAAAAAGTATCGGTTTATTAAACTCAAAAATGTTTTTTCTTCTGAACTCATTGATCATTTCAATTCAATCATTTCAGAAGTTGTTGATCATTTAAACACACAAGAAGTTCCCCTTGAAAAAAGGGATACTTATGGCAAAGCTTTCTTGCAGCTTTTCAATTTGTGGAGAGAATCTGATGCTGTAAAATCGCTCTGTTTTAGCAAACGATTGGCTAAGATTGCTGCCGGTTTAATGGAAGTTGAAGGGGTTCGAATGTATCATGATCAAGCCTTATTTAAAGAAGCACAGGGTGGCATTACCCCCTGGCATGCAGATCAATATTATTGGCCTTTGGATTCTGATAAAACGATCACTGCTTGGATACCACTGCAAGGTACCCCCTTGGACATGGGCCCGCTTGAATTTAGCGCAGGAAGCCACCAAATTGTTGAAGGACGCGACTTGGCCATTAGCGATGAAAGTGAATCTTTTTTGAATAAAAAACTTCGTGTTTCTGATTTCAAGACAGTTGTAGAACCCTTTGATATTGGTGAGGTGAGTTTTCATTCAGGATGGGTATTTCATCGTGCTGGAGCCAACAAGACCAACAGCACTAGGAAAGTAATGACGGTAATTTATATGGATAAAAATATGCATTTGAAGGCTCCTGAAAATGATGGCCAGAAAAACGATTGGGACACATGGTGCCCTGGAGCAACGATAGGAGAAATCATAGACTCTCCACTAAACCCTGTTTTGTATTAACTAAACAATGGTTATTCTTTTAATGAATACGCCTCCATTTGTTTTAGAATTCCATCACCAACAATGCTGAACTCTTCAAAAGGTGCTTCTAAAAAGAAAATTTCTGTAATAACGCTTAACCCATTATCGTAAAAAAGTTCAACTGACGTTTTATCCAAAATCATAGTCAGATTTATCTCTGAGGTTTTCACTTTTCTAGGAGCCACTGAGGGAGTGGTGGCAAACTTCTTTGAAAAATCTGTTTTACCCGCTTCTCTACGATCAATATAGAAGGTGTTTTCTGCTTTATGAAACCCTATTTTAAGTTTATTTTCAAGTGCATTAGATAACAGGAATTCAAAATCCACTCCTTCCCATTCAATGTTGATTTGAGTTGCTGATAAGGGCACTTCTTTATCACTAATTAGTGTTGTTGAAGTGTTGGTTATTTTTTGATTTTGAATTGTTTTTTTGGAGGTCTTTTTGGATGGAATATAGGGCGACGTAACAAGGTTATAACTTCCATTGTCTGGAACTAAACTTATCTTCCTTATCAAGGTCATTGCACTTCGCCAAGAAGATGTAGGTACTTTAGATGCATATTGCCAATTAGACATCCATCCTTGAAGTAGACGTTCCCCTTTTTCTGTTTCAATATTATTATAGGTCACTCCGGCATAATTATCTCTTCCAAAATCTATCCAAAAAGAATGCTCATTGTTCATCCGATCAGCAAAGGCTGGGTCAATAATAAACCTATCTCCATCAAAATCCCCAATAAAATATTGAGTGGCACTACCCCCATTTGGACCACCTGGATTGATGCTCACCAACAAGACCCATTTCTTGTGTTGCATTCCTTGCACTGGTAGCTGAAAAAGATCTGGGCACTCCCAAACCCCTTTATGATTTCCAATTCCTTCTCCAAAAGAAGAAAGTTTTTGCCATTGCTTTAGGTTAGAAGATGCAAAAAATTGGACTTCTTGTCCAACGGCCAAAACCAATATCCATTTTTCTTGCTCGTTATGCCAAAAGACTTTAGGGTCTCTAAAGTCTTTAGTGCCTGGGTTTTCAATCACAGGATTGTTTTCATATTTAGTCCATGTCATTCCCTCATCCAATGAGTAGGCAATCCCTTGTGTTTCGTAATCGTTTTGGCCTGCATCTTGTTTTTTATGGCTATGATTTGTAAATATTGCCACTATAGGAGGGTTTTCTTTTGAGCCAAAGCCAGAAGTATTTTCATGATCTACCACAGCTGATCCTGAATAAATCGTACCATTTTTATCTGGGTAGAGTGCAATGTCATGCTCTTGCCACGATATTCCATCTTTGCTGGTGGCATGCCCCCAATGCATAGGACCCCATACATTATCATTAGGATTGTGTTGAAAAAACAAGTGAAATTTATCCTTGTAATAAAACATTCCATTAGGATCATTCATCCAATTTTCGTTGGGTGTAAAATGTAAATTAGGGCGATATAATTGTTCTTCATTTAATAACGCTGAAGAATCCTCTTCGCAACCAATAATTTGTGTCATTAGCAAACCTATTAATAAATTGATCTTAAATTTTTTAGTTTTATATATCATGTTTTTGAACTTAGCTTTTCACTAAGTTGTTCAAGAGAAATTCCTTTGGTTTCTGGCATAATAAAATGAACAAACAATAATTGGAAAACCATCATACCGGCAAAAATCATAAAGACTGTTCCCGCTCCAATACTGGCAAATAGAAACGGAACAAAAGATGGAATAGCAGCTGCTAGAATCCAGTGAATAGAAGAACCAAAAGCTTGTCCTGTATTGCGTAAATGATTAGGATAAATTTCTGAGATAAAGACCCAAATAACTGCCCCTTGTCCAATGGCGTGAGAGGCTATAAATAAAAATAAAAAAATTGGAATTAATACCCCCTCCCATGCGAAAAAGAAGGCGCAACCTACCAGAGAAAGGGAAACTATATAGCCAAAAGAACCATAATACATCAGTTGCCTTCTTCCTAAGCGATCAATCAGATTGATTCCAATCAAGGTGAAAATTAAATTAATGATACCGATTCCTACACTGCTCAATAAGGCTGTATTTTCTCCCAACCCACCTTCTTCAAAAATTCTTGGGGCATAATATAGAAAGGCATTGATTCCTGAAAATTGGTTGAAAAAAGCTATAAAAAAGGTGAGCCACATGGGGAAACGGTATTTAAGTGAAAATAATTCAACCCTTGAATTCGAAGGTGGATTAATAGCTGTTTTATTCAATATATCAGTTTCAGCATCATCCAAATCCATTTTTTGGAGCACTTTTTTTGCCTCTGATTCTTTCCCATTCATAAGCAACCAACGAGGGCTTTTAGGAATACTACTCACCAAAGCTGTAAAAATTAAAGCTGGAAAAGCCTCCACACCTAACATCCATCGCCATGCATTGTCCCCAATATCGCTCAATAAAAAATTAGAAAGGAAAGCCATTAAAATTCCAAAAACAATGTTGAATTGATAAAGCCCAACCAGTTTACCCCTTTTTTGGGGTGGAGCAATTTCAGAAATATAGGCCGGAGCTGCGATGGTAGAAACTCCTACGCCTAAACCACCTAAAAAACGAAACGTTGAAAAAATATAGGGGTCAAATGCTAGGGATGATCCTATTGCAGACACAGAATAAAAAATTCCAATGATCCATAACGTCTTTTTTCTTCCTAACCTATGGGTAGGAATACTACCAAAAAGAGCCCCGACAACAGTGCCCCAAAGGGCCATTGCCATAACAAAGCTACCATGAAATACATCTGAAGAGTTCCAAAGTGCTTGCAATTTTTTGTCTGCTCCAGAAATAACAACTGTGTCAAAACCAAATAAAAAACCAGCCAATGCGGCAACTAATGACCAGTAAAATACCTTATTCATCTTAATTCTGTTTGATACAAGTTTATTCTAACCTACATTAAAATAAAATGCTTTATGCATCAAATGTAAGTAAGAATAAAGATTGTAGGCGAAAAGCTTTTAGAAAAGTATTCATCTTTAATTTTATCTTATCCAAGAGCTCTAAAATTTCCCTTTTCTTAAGATACTCTTATGTCCCTAATTCGATGCTTTATTGAACTCCTATTTTTAGGATTTTATCCTTATTCTACAGGTAGTATGAAGTTTTAGTTTGTGGTAATCTAAAAAAGTATATTTTAGAGTAGCAATAAAAACAAAACTAAATGCATAGAAATAAACTAATGCCATTGATGGTTTTTATGCTTACACTGTTTCTTTCAATTGGTTGTAAGCAAACACCAAAAAAACCTAACATCCTTTTCATTTTTGCTGATGATCAGCGTGCTGATGCCTTGGGTGTAGCTTCCAATCCTTATATCAAAACCCCACACTTAGATGATCTTGCTCACCAAGGAGTGCATTTTGAAAATTGCTATGTGATGGGTGGACATCACGGAGCCATTTGCGCTCCAAGCAGAGCTATGTTGCTTAGTGGTAAGAGCTTATTTCATGTCTATGATCAACTTGACGGTGTGCTTACACTCCCAGCTTATTTGGCAGGCTATGGTTATGAAACGTTCGGAACTGGCAAATGGCATAATGGTGCAGCAAGTTTTCAAGCCACCTTTCAGAAAGGAGCTCAAATCATGTTAGGTGGAATGAGTGATCATTACAAGGTGCCTGTTCGCCAGATGGATGAAAATCGACTTATAGGCAACCCTGTTGAAAAAAGTTTTTCTACTGATCTTTTTGCTGATGCTGCACTAAACTACTTAGATGAATACAGTGCAGGAAGTCAAGAAAACCCCTTCTTTTGCTATGTTGCCTTCACCGCACCTCATGACCCTCGCTCTCCAGCCCCCAAATATGCTGGAGCCTATGGAGAAAAAGAAATTCCTCTGCCACAAAATTTTAAACCCCTACATCCCTTCCGTTTTGACAACTTCAATGTGCGTGACGAAACTCTTGCTCCTTGGCCTCGAACCCCTGAGGTTATCCAATCGTCACTTGCTGAATATTATGCCCTTATACAACATATTGATGATCGAGTAGGTGACTTGATTGCCAGATTAAGAAAACATGCCCTTTTAGAAAATACCTTGATTATTTATGCTGCAGACAATGGCCTAGCGGTTGGAAGTCATGGTCTTCTTGGCAAACAAAATCTATATGAACACAGCATGAAGGTGCCCCTAATTATAAGTGGTCCCGGAATTCCAAAAGGGCAAAGCTCTGAAGCCCTAGTTTATCTTTATGATTTATTCCCAACCCTGACACAATACCTAGAAATACCCACCCCAGAAGAAATTGACGGCCTTTCTTTGATGAATTTAATTGATCAAAAACAGCAAAGTGTGAGGTCAAGTCTGTATACAGCATACAGAAATACAATTAGAGCCGTTAGGGATAAGCAATGGAAATTAATTCGCTATCCTCAAATTGATCACACACAACTATATAATCTTAAGGAGGATCCTCAGGAAACCAACAATTTAGCCACTTCAGAAGCCCATCAAACCAAATTAAATGAAATGTTCCAATTGCTTGAGCAACATCATGAAGCCACAGACGATACGATTAATTTATCTCCTTTAAAAATTGTTTCAAAAGAATATGACTATAGAACCTTAAAACAAACACCTGATAAATGGCAACCAGCCTATATCTTGAATAAATATTTTCCTAAACAAAACACCCCTTAGAACCCTATAAGAAATGCTTTTTACCTAATATTTAGTATCCAACAATGAAATCAAAATCCTTTATTTATTATTACTTCACCTTTCTACTTTTTCTTATCTCTTGTTTAAGTTGGGGACAAAAAAATGCAATCTGTAATCTCACTGTTGATTATAAAACAAACCCTTTGGGGATTGATAATATTCAGCCGCAATTTGCCTGGAAAATAAAAAGTAACACCTACAATATATCACAATCTCAATACCAACTTTTGATTGGAACGCAAGCAAATTTTAGTGACCAAGAGGTGCTTTGGGATTCAGGGAAGATAGATAGTAATAAAAATGTAAATGTTCTCTATCAAGGCCCTACTTTAGAATCTAACAGAACTTATTTCTGGAAAGTAAAGGTTTGGACAAATGGAGCCAAGAAACCTCTATTAAGTCAAGAAGCTTTTTGGTCAATGGGTCTTTTGAACGCAGAGGATTGGAGTGCTCAATGGATTGGACAAAACCATGAAGACGATCAAACGCGAAGAACCCCCTATTTCCAAACTGATTTTAATTTAAAAAATAAACCCATAGAAAGAGCGTATTTGCATATCACAGCCAAAGGGATGTATGAAGCCTACCTCAATGGCAAACGCGTGGGGGATGCTTTTTTAACCCCTGGATGGACTTCTTATGACTATCGCCTACAATATCAAACCTATGACATAACCCCCCTTCTAAATAAAGAGAATACCATAGGAGTCAGTTTAGGAAGCGGATGGTATCGTGGCTATTTGGCCTGGGGAGACAAAAAAAATCTTTATGGAGACCAACTTGGTTTGAGAGCGCAACTAATGGTTCGCTATCAAGATGGGACGCAACAAACCATTGGTACAGACCAAACTTGGACCTATAGCCATGGTGCCATTATAGATTCTGAAATCTACAATGGCGAAATTTTCAATGCCCTTTTGATTGATCCAAACTGGACCAAGTTTGGATATAGGTCAAAGAAAAGTAAAAAAGCAATTGTGCAAGAAGAAAATGTTCCTCTCATTGCCACAGCAAATGAACTCATAAAAAAACACGAAGTCTTTGAAGTCAAAGAAAAAATTATCACGCCTTCAGGTGATTTGGTCTTAGATTTTGGCCAAAATTTGGTGGGATGGGTGGCTTTTCAACACGCTGGAAGTGCTGGAGATTCTTTGCACATCTATCACGCTGAAATTTTGGATAAAGATGGTGAATTTTACACAGAAAACTTAAGAGCAGCCAAACAAAAAAACACCTTCATTCTTAATGGTAATCCGGAGTATATATATGAACCTCACTTCACCTTTCAGGGGTTTAGATATATCAAAATTGAAGGGGACACTTCAATAGATCCCTCCAAATTTAAAGCGATAGCTCTTTATTCTGCCCTTCCCAAAACTGGTTCATTTGAAACATCGAATGCCTTGATTAATCAATTACAACACAATATTGAATGGGGTCAAAAAGGAAATTTTTTAGATGTACCCACAGATTGTCCCCAACGAGACGAAAGACTAGGATGGACAGGTGACGCACAGGCCTTTTACAACACCGCTACGTTTAATAGAAATGTAAAAAGTTTTTTTGACAAATGGTTAATAGATCTCGCACTAGATCAACGAGAGGATGGTTCTGTTCCTCATGTGGTTCCTAATGTGCTCGGAAAAGACGCCATGGGGTCGGCTGGATGGGCTGATGCTGCTACAATAATACCCTGGAATGCATACCTGACTTATGGTGACCTAAACGCATTAAAAATGCAGTATCCTAGTATGAAAAAATGGGTTCGCTATATGGAAAAACAAGCTTCTGATGGGCTGTATAAAGGAGGATTTCATTTCGGTGACTGGCTGTTCTATCGTCCTAATGATGACAATAGCGGACGCGCCGCTGTAACAAGTAAAGAACTTATCGCTCAATCTTTTTTTGTGCACTCTATTGATATTCTATCAAAAGCAGCAAAAGTCTTGGGCTTTGAATCTGATTTTACCCATTTTTCTAAGCTACTCAATACGGCAAAAAAAGCATATCAATATCAATTTATAACATCAAGCGGACGACTGATTTCAGAAACACAAACGGCTTATGTATTGGCATTACAATTTGATTTGTTGCCGGAAGATTTGATTCCAAAGGCTGTTGACCGACTTGTGGCTAATATAAAAAGTTATAATACTCATCTTACTACTGGTTTTTTAGGAACACCCTTTTTATGTCATGTACTCTCTAACAATGGAAGAGATGACATCGCTATTGAATTATTATTGCAAAAGACCTATCCCTCTTGGCTTTATCCTGTCACTCAAGGAGCCACTACTATTTGGGAGCGATGGGATGGTCTAAAACCTGATGGTTCCACCCAAACACCTTCTATGAATTCTTATAATCATTATGCATATGGCGCTATTGGAGAATGGATGTACAATAATTTATTGGGCATTAAAAAAGAAGAATCTTCTCCCGGGTTCAAAAAGTTTACACTCAAACCTTTATTTTCAGAGGAATTCTCCTTTGTAAAAGGACATTATGAAAATATGTATGGTCGTATTGCAGTTGAATGGTCTCAGGATGAGAACACTATAACACTTGCATTTGGTATCCCTGCCAACACCCAAGCCAAACTTGATTTATCATTGGCGAAAACATCCAATCTAGTACTCTTTAAAAGCAATAAAAAAAAGGGAACTCCTATCAATGCAATAAGCACCCTCGGGTCTGGTAATTATGAAATAATTTTAACAAAAGAATAGTATGAGATTTCTCCATTTATTATGCATAGCCCTTTTCTTCATTTGCTCTTTGCTCAATGCACAGCAAGTAATTTCTTTATGGCCAAACGGAGTCCCAGATGAAATAATCAACCCTAACTATTCTGAACGGGTTGAGACTAAAGACGAAGCGGGAAATCCCACTCGAATAAGCCGAGTTACTTCTCCTTCCCTTACTATATATCATGCCCCAAAGGAAAATGCCTCCGGAGCTGCTGTTCTTGTTTGCCCTGGAGGAGGGTATGCCATTTTAGCTGTTCAGCATGAGGGGGTTGAAGTTGCTAAATGGCTTAATACTTTAGGCATCACAGCAGCTGTTTTAAAATATAGGTTGCCAAGTAGTGACATTATGAAAGATCAAAAAGTTGGGCCACTGCAAGATGCGCAAAGGGGGATGCGGATTCTAAGAGAAAATGCTGATAAATGGGGATTATTGTCAGATAAAATTGGAGTTTTAGGTTTTTCCGCTGGTGGTCATTTAGCCAGTACCCTCTCTACACATTATGATAATCCCGTTTATAGCATCTCTTCTTCTGTCTCTGCTCGTCCAGATTTTTCAATTTTAATATACCCCGTAATCAGCTTCAAGAAATCCCTTTATCATGGAGGATCCAGAAAAAAGCTTCTAGGTACACAGGAAACACCAGACCAAATCTATCGTTTTTCTAATGAAGAGTGGGTAGATCAATTCACCCCTGCTACTTTTTTAGCTCATTCTTTTGATGATCGTGTGGTGCCCATTGAAAATAGCATTGTCTATGCCTCAGCGTTAAAAGAAAATGGGGTTAATGTTGAGCTACATGCCTATGGAAAAGGGGGACACGGGTATGGCCTTGGAACACAAGACACAGAAAAAAATTGGCCAAAAGCCTGTGCTATTTGGTTAAAAAAAGAGATCTTACCGAAAAACAGCTTGGACAAATAGTACCACATTCATATTTTTAAAAATTAGCAAACTTTTAATTTTCAAGTTATTTATTATTTATATTTGTGGTCTTGTAGAAGAAAGAGTCCATGATAGAACGTTTAATACACAGGCTAGCCCCGTTCAAACAACAACTTATTGAACACCAATTGTATCAAAACATTGAAACAATTCCAGCTTTGAGGTGTTTTATGGAATCTCATATATATGCCGTTTGGGACTTCATGTCACTGGTTAAAAAACTCCAATTAGACCTGACCACCACCACTATCCCTTGGCAGCCAAAACAAAATAATTCAGCTGGGCGTTTGATCAATGAAATAGTGTGGGGAGAGGAGACAGATGTTGACAAAAATGGTATTCCAATGAGTCATTTTGAAATGTATCTCAATGCCATGGATCAAGTAAATGCCGATTCAAATGGCATCAAAAAGATTATCGCAGAATTAAACAATGGTAAAAATATATTTGACATTATTTCAGCGTCCAACTTACCCTCATATATCTCTGACTTTTTAAAATTTACTTTTTCCATCATAGAGGAAGGTAAAACTCATAAAATTGCATCTGTTTTTACTTTTGGTAGAGAAGATTTGATCCCTGATATGTTCATTTCGATGATAAAGAAAATGAATCGTAATAATGAGCAAGAAATGGATCAAACTATATACTATTTTGAACGACACATTGAGGTAGATGGAGACAGCCATGGTCCTCTAGCCAATGAAATGATTATGAATCTATGCGGAACAAATCCAGAAAAGTGGATGGAGGCTACTGAAGCGGCAGAAGCGGCACTCCGTCACCGTATTTCTCTTTGGGACGGCATCAACAGTTCCATTCTTAAAAAAGAGGTACTTCATTTATCTTAAGTAACCTTTAGTTGTTGAATTTCAGAATTACGGTGGCAACATGTAGATTGTCTTTTTAAAAATGCTTCCCTTATTCTGTCATTTTTTTATTTGATATTTAACACTAAATCATATTTCTCTTGAAAAGACACGCTTTTAAAATGAAATTGTTGCCTGGCTTTGCCGAAGAATATAAAAAAAGGCACCAAGCCATCTGGCCTGAATTAAAAATCCTACTTCATGACCTGGGCATAAGAGATTATGCCATTTATTTTGATTCTGAAACCGATAGCTTATTTGCTATTCAAAAACATACCCCTTCAGCCACTCCTCAAAAAATCTCTTCGCAGACACTAGTTAAGAAATGGTGGAACTTCATGGCAGATATTATGGAGACCCACCCTAATGATGCCCCTAAAGAATATCCTCTAGAGGAAGTTTTTTATATGGAATAATGTCATTTAGATATCATGAATCTGCCCTTTGATCTGCCCAAATAAAAAAACCCTTTTTAGGCACGGTTAAGCAGGTGAGTTTCTTATTTTTATAGAGACATTATCCAGATGAAAAAAACATTCAAACATGTCAATTATTTGTGGGATAAGAAAATAGCCGCTTCATTTAATGACAATCAAGTAGAATTATTTCTTTATCGTTCAAATCTTTTGGGCAGTGACTTAAGAATTACGAACTATGGAGGAGGCAACACCAGTTGTAAAACTATTGAAAAAGACCCCCTGACTAATGAAGATGTGGAGGTGATGTGGATTAAGGGTTCTGGTGGTGATATTGGAACACTCACCCGAAAAGGTATTGCTGGTTTATATACACATCGCTTACGAAATCTAAAGAAAGTCTATGGTGGGTTAGCTGATGAAGACCGAATGGTTGGCCTTTTTAATCATTGTATTTATGATTTGGAAAGTCGCACACCTTCAATAGACACCCCACTTCACGGGTTGCTCCCTTTTAAACATATAGATCATTTGCACCCAGATGCCCTCATTGCTGTGGCTGCTGCAGAAAACAGTGAAGCCATTACAAAAGCTATTTGGGGAGACGAAATGGGATGGGTGCCTTGGCAACGGCCTGGTTTTGATTTAGGACTACAATTAGAAAAATGCTTGGCAGACAATCCAAAAATTAGGGGTATTGTTTTAGGCAGTCACGGACTTTTCACCTGGGGAGATACTTCTCTTGAATGCTATGTAAATAGCTTGGAAGTGATAGAGAAAGCCTCTAATTATATAGAAGAAAAAATAAGTCAAAATAAAGTTGTTTTCGCTGGTCAGAAAGTGAAACCTCTTTCAGACAATCAGCGCCAGCAAAAAGCGTCACAATTGATGCCTGTTTTAAGAGGCCTTTGTTCTTCTGAGAACCAAATGGTGGGCCATTTTACTGATGATGATAAAGTGCTCTCATTTATCAATTCCTATGATTTAGATCGGCTAGCCCCCATGGGGACTTCTTGTCCAGATCATTTTTTAAGAACAAAAATTCAGCCTTTAATTATCCCTCTAAAACCTGACACTGATGCCACTAATGTTGATTTGTTAAAAAAAGAGTTAAGTCCATCATTTGAAAATTATAGAAGGATTTATAAAGAATATTATGAAGCCTGTACACATCCCAATAGTCCCCCAATGCGAGATCCAAATCCGGTTATTCTATTATATCCAGGTGTAGGCATGTTTAGTTTTGCAAAAAACAAACAAACAGCAAGAGTAGCTGCTGAATTTTATAGCAACGCGATAAACGTGATGCGTGGTGCTGAAGCCATTTCTTCTTACACTGCCCTCAGTAGACAAGAAGCATTTAACATAGAATATTGGCTGTTGGAAGAAGCCAAATTGCAACGCATGCCCAAAGAAAAAGTACTTTCAAGAAAAGTCGCTCTTGTGACTGGAGCAGGTGGAGGAATTGGGAAAGCTATTGCTAATAAGCTTTTAGCAGAAGGAGCTCATGTGGTATTTTCAGATATTTCTTTAGAACGGTTACAAGAAAATACAGCCCATTTAAATACAGATCAGGCTTCTTATGTTGTTTGTGATGTCACACAAGAAACGTCAATTCGGAAAGCCCTAGCACACACCTGTTCTTATTTTGGGGGTGTGGATATTATTGTACACAGTGCTGGTTTAGCCATCTCCAAGCCTCTTGCTGAAACTCAACAAAAGGATTGGGATTTGTTGCTAGACGTGCTGGTCAAGGGCCAGTTTGAACTTGCCAAACAGACTGTTGAAGTGATGCGAAAACAAAATTTAGGTGGAAACATAGTCATTATTGCCAGTAAAAATGGTTTGGTTTCTGGTCCAAATAATGTGGGTTATGGCACAGCAAAAGCAGCTCAACAACATATGTCACGTCTTTTAGCTACAGAACTGGCAGGAGATAAGATTAGAGTAAATACAATCAATCCTGATGGAGTAATTATTGGAAGTAAGATTTGGGAAGGTGATTGGGCTGAAGGAAGGGCAAAAGCCTATGGAATCGCAGTTGAGGATTTACCTGCATTTTATGCTAAAAGAAATTTACTCAATGAAATCATATATCCAGAAGATATCGCCGATGGTGTTTTTGCCTGTGTCGGTATACTCAATAAATCGACAGGAAACATCATCAATGTTGATGGAGGAATGGCCAACGCCTTTGTGCGCTAAAAATAATTTTTTGAGTTAAGACTATTTTTATTTGTATAAACGTCCATGATACTAAATCCAGAGATACTAAAAAAAGAAAATGAAAATCTAAATATCAAGCATCAATCTGCCTTTGATTATCTATACAATTCTTTAGAAAATACAGGTATTGATGTGGCTGATTTAATAAAAAAAGTAGAAGCCTTTCAAGTAGCCATTCCCAGTTGGGCTTTGGGTGCTGGTGGAACGCGCTTTGGGCGGTTTACATTTCCAGGAGAGCCGGCCAGCTTAGTACAAAAATTAGATGATGTTGGTCTTCTTCACGCACTAACTGGTTCTGCAGGTGCAATTTCATTACATATTCCTTGGGATATTCCCAAAGATTTTGAAGTAATTAAAAACCAAGCCAATAACCTTGGTTTAGTATTTGATGCTGTAAATTCTAACACCTTTCAAGACCAAAAAGGAGCTGAAAAGTCATATCAATTTGGTTCCCTGAGCGCCCTTGATCATGCTGCAAGAGAACAGGCCATTGCACACAACAAAGAGGTTATTTCTATTGGAAAAAAGTTGGACTCCAAAAGCATCACTATATGGTTAGCCGACGGGTCTAATTTTCCTGGCCAGGCAAATTTTCAGACTGCACTACAAAGAACAGAAGAAAGTCTCAAACAGGTCTATGAAGATTTGCCCTTAGATTGGAACATGTTTATTGAATATAAGCCTTTTGAGCCCCATTTTTATAGCACCGTAATACAAGATTGGGGTACTTCTTTTTTACTGGCCAGTGCATGTGGTGAAAGAGCTTACACATTGGTTGATTTAGGGCACCACTTACCAAACACGAACATTGAACAAATTGTGGCCACTTTAATGTCAAAAGGAAAACTTGGAGGATTTCATTTTAATGATAGCAAATATGGAGACGATGATTTAACCGTTGGAAGCGTCAAACCCTATGCTCTCTTTTTAATTTTTAATGAGTTAGTCTATGGCATGAGTCATAATCCACAAAATCCAATACCTGCATGGATGATTGATGCAAGCCACACTATTAAGGATCCACTAGAAGATTTATTGCAATCTTTAGAAGCCATATTAGAGGCTTATGCCAAGGCGCTTTTGATCGATCAAAAGGCGTTAAAAGAAGCACAACAACTTCAAGATGTTGTGGCTTGCCAAGAAATTTTACAAACTGCCTATCGCACAGATGTAAGACCCCTGATTGCGCAGGCCCGTAAAAATGTTGGTGGTAGTCTTAGCCCAATTACAACCTTTAGAAATTTGAAAGTTAGGGCGCAACTCATTCAGGAGCGTGGAAAAAATTCGGTAGCCACAGGGCTCTGACAATTATGAAAAATGTTATTGCCGTTTTTGATGTAGGAAAAACAAATAAAAAGTTTTTTCTTTTCGACTCAACCTTCCAGGTGTGTTATCAAAAACAGGTTGAACTGCCTCTAGAAAAGGATGATGATAATCACCCCTGTGAATCTTTGTCTCTTCTGGAAAATTGGATGAAGACTACATTCAAAGCTGCTCTGGAGTTAAAACAATTCACTATCGAGGCTTTAAATTTTACAGGTTATGGGGCAAGTCTGGTCCATATTGATGCAGAAGGGAAAGCCGTTTGTCCTCTCTATAATTACACCAAGCCTTATCCAAAAAAATTATCTGCTCAATTTTACAAAAAATATGGCCCTGAACTTTCTTTCTCAACCTCAACAGGATCTTTTGAAGCAGGGATGCTCAATTCTGGAATGCAACTCTTTTGGTTAAAACATAAAAAACCGAAACAGTTCACCGCTATAAAATATAGTTTGCATCTTCCTCAATATCTCAGCTATATGTTTTCTAGTTATCCCGTTAGTGATTATACAACTATAGGATGCCACACCGCCTTATGGAATTATGACATAAAAGAATATCATTCATGGGTCAACCAAGAAAGAATGACTTCAAAATTGGCGCCCATCGTTAGCTCTGAAACAGTCATAAATCAGGTTATTGAGAAAAAATTAATTAAAGTCGGCGTCGGTATTCACGACAGTTCAGCTGCCTTGACACCGTACATTAAAAGCAGCTCCTCCCCATTTCTTTTGCTTTCAACAGGCACATGGAGTGTCGTTTTTAATCCCTTTTCAAAAAGCAAATTGAAGGAAGAAGAGGTAAGCAAGGGAGCTCTTTATTACATGCAAGTCGATGGAACCCCTGTGAGAGCTTCACGTCTTTTTCTTGGATATCAACACACGCAATTTGTAAAAGAGGTAGCTCATCGCTATGGCATTACAGAAGGTGTTCTGGACAAAATAAAGTTTAATCCCTCCATCTATAGACGCCTAAGAACCCAAAAAAAACCACAACTAAATTGGATAAAGCCTTCTCAAAAACATAAAATTACAACCGAATTGCCTTTGACCTCCTATGAAGAAGAGTATCATTTTTTGATGATAGCTTTAGTGAATTGGCAAGTGAGTGCCCTAAAATTAGCTCAAGGTGACGCTGACATAGGGCAACTTTTTATAGAGGGAGGGTTTAATAATAATGAAATATTTCTTAAGTTGTTATGCTTATCATTACCAACTATGAAAATCTACTCTTCTCATGTTGCACAAGGCTCTGCTTTAGGGGCTGCACTTATGGTGAGTACTGCTTCTCTTCCTAGAAAGTATTTTAATTCCTTTTATAAAATTTCAAAACAAGAGGCTCCACAGCTCGATTTTTAATTATGTCAAACCTTATAAACCGTTACCCTTCTATATACGATTTAAAAAAAAGAGCTTCTGAAAGAACACCCGCTTTTGCCTTTGAATATTTAGACGGTGGCTGTAATGAAGATGTCAGTTTGCATCGCAATACAAAAGAGATTAGAGACGTTCAGCTTGAACCTCGCTATTTAAGAAATTATGGTGAAAGCAATCCTAAAACAACGCTTTTTGGTCAAAGTTATGATGCTCCTTTTGGGATAGCACCCGTTGGTCTTCAAGGTTTAATGTGGCCCAATTCTCCTGAAATATTAGCTAAAGCCTCGCTACGACAAAACATTCCGTTTATTCTTAGTACTGTGACTACTATGGATATCGAACGAGCAAGTGAACTCACTGAGGGAAAAGCATGGTTTCAACTTTATAACCCAGTTGAAGAAACAATCCGAACTGATATTATTAAAAGAGCAGCAGCAGCACAATGCCCTGTTCTTGTACTTTTGAGCGATGTGCCCACTTTTGGCTATAGACCCCGAGATTTTAAAAATCACCTCGCTCTACCCCCTAAGATGACCTTGCGTAATATTTTACAGGTCTTTGGAAAGCCTAATTGGGCACTCCAGACACTAAAATATGGTATCCCTTCTTTCAATACGCTCAAACCCTACACTCCAGATGGATTAAATCTAAGACAATTAGGTGCATTTATGGACAGAACATTTTCTGGCAAGTTGAATGCAGAAAAGATCAAACCCATCCGAGATCAATGGAAAGGCAAACTTGTTCTTAAGGGAGTTGCCTCAGAACGAGACACAGAAGATGCTATTGCGATGGGTTTTGATGGCATTATAGTTTCAAACCATGGCGGCAGGCAGTTAGATGCTTCAGCATCTACAATAAAAGTAGTGCAGAATTTACAAGCAAAATATGCTGACAAAATAGAAATCATGATGGATAGTGGACTGCGTTCAGGGCCAGACATTGCCCGAGCAATGGCTAGCGGAGCGAAATTTACGTTTTTGGGACGGGCCTTCATGTATGGCGTAGCAGCTTTAGGAAATAAAGGAGCAGACCATACTATTGATATTCTAAAAACACAATTCAAGCAAGTTATGGATCAACTTTGCTGTGAAAAAGTGAGTGATCTACCTGATCATTTAATTTAATTATGACGAGAACTAATTCTGATTCCCAAACGGAAGGCGAATTTGAGAGAATTCCCATACCCGATTCAAAATTAAAAGGGTGGAAAAGTTTTTTGGGTATGTATGCCGGAGAGCATGCAGCGGGAACAGAATTTGTTATTGGTCCTTTATTTTTAACCACGGGGGTCAGTGCATTTGATTTAATTATTGGCTTATTTTTTGGAAATCTTATGGCTGTTCTAAGTTGGCGCTTTCTCACAGCACCAATCGGGGTTCGTTATAGACTAACACTCTATTATCAACTTGAAAAGATTTGCGGCAAGAACCTTGTAGTGGTGTATAATCTCGCCAACGGCATTCTTTTTTGTTTCCTAGCGGGTGCCATGATAACGGTTTCTGCCACTGCAGTGGGTATTCCCTTTAATATGCAAATGCCAAAACTTTCTGATACTTTACCCAATGGAATAACTTGGATTATAATTGTATTCGTATTGGGAAGTTTGATTTCATTGATTGCGGCTAAAGGTTTTGCAACTATTTCTAGAGCAGCAAATTGGATGTCACCTCTAATTGTTTTAGGGTTTATTGCTGCTGGCATGGTTTCATTGAGTCAATTAAATGTAGATAGCTTTTCAGATTTTTGGTCAATTTGGGGAACTGGGAGTGAGCCTTTTCCTGGTCAAATAAAATATACATTTTGGCATGTCTTTTTTTGGTCTTGGTTTGCCAATGCGGCCATGCATGTTGGCATGTCTGATCTCACAGTATTTCGCTATGCAAAAAGTACCAATTCTGGCTGGACAACGGCAGCGGGTATGTTTGTCGGTCATTATATGGCTTGGATAGCGGCGGCTCTTTTATATGCTGTTTATCTAAAATCACCTGAGGCACTTCTCATTCTTCAAAACGGAAAAGCACCCGCTGTGGCTCCTGGACCCTTAGCCTATAACGCAATTGGTGTATTTGGTATTTTGGTTGTCATTTTAGCGGGATGGACAACAGCAAACCCTACTATCTATAGGGCTGGGCTGGCTTTTCAGGCGGTGCTCCCTAAATTGAGTACATTTTGGGTAACCATTTTGGCTGGTGGTGTAGCCACAGTAGCTGGGCTGTTTCCTGCCTTTGCTATGAAATTATTAGATTTTGTAGCGCTCTATGGCTTCATTTTAGCTCCCTTTGGAGCGATAATTGTCTTCCAACACTTTTTTCACAAACCCATATCTTTTATTCCAAATTATGCAGAAAAAGCAAACTTAAATTTTAATTACTTCGTGTTTTTAGCTTGGATTCTTTCAGCTGGAACCTTCTATTATTGGTCTAAAAGCCAAAACCTTTTTCTCTCCTTTTTAACACTACCTGCTTGGATTTTGTGCGGATTGCTTTTTATACTTATGAGTAAATTTTTTCAAAAAAGGAGTTTGTAATATTTGTTAGGATGCATTGCTTTTTTTCAAAAATGTACAACTATTTTAGCCTTAACTTTCCTTAATGAAAAAGGCCTTAGCTACTCCAGACTCATAAGTGCTGACTGAAATGAGTTGCCAGCCTTGTTTGCCTAGACGATTGAAATTTTCTTCTGTTAGCTCTGACTTTCTAAACACTTTGTTACTCAAAATTTTATATTCAAAGGTTTTCATAAAAAAATGATTTTTGTTAAGGTAATCATAAATATATGATACTAAAAGAGTGACACTATCACAATTAAAGAGTCTCACTACATTTTTGTAAATTGGAGTACTAATTTTAACCAACTATAAAAATGAGAAAACTATATTTTACGATTACTTTATTGATCTGTGGTCTCAGTCTACAGGCACAGATTTTCACTCAAATAGAAGAGGTCACTCTCAAGGATGGGGTAGAAAATGACTACGAAGCTTTTGAATCCTTTTGGGGTGTGGTCAAAGACAAGGCTATAGCCGATGGGCATCAAACAGGCTGGTTTGTTTGGAAAGTTGATCCCCAAAGCAACGATAATAATGCTTGGGCAGATTATCTAATTATTAACGTATTTAAAGACAAAGCTCAAATGGAGGCTTTAAATTCAAAATCACCAGATTGGTGGAGCAATTATATCAAAATGGCCCATAAAGGCAAAACAAAAAATAAAGTTATCAAAGCTTATGTTGCTGAAACAATGAATAATAAGTACAGAAAAAAATCAGTGACCTACACCAATAAAAGAATTTCTGACTATATGATGCCAGGAGTGACTGCCTCAAAAGGTACAGTAGGTTATTATTTAGGCCTTGAACAGCTCAATGAGGATTATGTGCCTTTTGAATTAAATTATTTTAAATCAACTCACGAAGGAAGAAGAGAATGGTGGGAATTAAACTCCATAAACAGTAGAACTGAAAATGCATATAAACCTGTTAGCCATATTATTTTTGAAATTCCAAAAGTAGATGCTCCAGAAATTAAAGAAGAAGACGTTTCTTTTACAGATAAAATGATGAATAAATATGGACAAACTACTCGAAAGCTTCATGGGTGGTTACAAGCCGAGTTGGTTCTTTGGGAAATGTGAATCCTAATTAAAAAAACCCTCCTAAAAAGGAGGGTTTTTTATTCAATATAAGCGGATTAAATTATTTCTACTTACCTGCTAAGTCAAAAACACCTTCATCATTCATATGCCCAATGTGCAAGTAGATTTGATCACTATGATCTCCATCAACCATATTCCAAAATTTACTTCTCGCTTCTGGATTAGCTGTTCCTTGACTGCTGACTACTGATGCGAATTCAGTAATATCTGTATACGCACTGAAAAACTGTGCATCTGCACCTTCCCCTTTGTAGTGCGCACTTGCGCCTCCAGCCAATAGAGAACCTTCTTTTACGCCTGGAATAATTTGCCAGTCCATGTAAGCTTTTCCAAACTCTGCAAGGTTTCCATTAGTATTATAATCTCCAACCACAAAAACATAGGGAATGTCCCAATCGACATTTTCCTTAGAAACAAAATAGTTTTCGTAATTTATTTGTCTCAACTCATCCCAATGGCCTTTGAAAAAAGACCACCATTCTGCAAATGCAGCGTTCATTTCTTCTTGTTCTTTCTTTTTTAATTTTTTTAGATTGGTTTCATATGCCTTTCGAAAATCATCATTTACAGCATCTGTAGCTGAATCAAATTGATCATAGATAACAATAGAAGCTCCAGATCCGTACCAGTGTCTATAGACCCAGTGACCTTTGATAGTTCTTCCCTCACCTTGTGAGAAGTCTGCAATTTTTTTGTGCAACTCAAGAAACTTATTGATTTTAACCGCTGGCACATCCAAATACGTTATTTCAATAATTGATTGAGCCGTTAAATGGCTAAAAGCCAGAAGTAACGATACCTGAATAAGTAGTTTTAATTTCATTAGTAATTTAGTTTATAATTAGTGTTGTGTAAAAGTAGACATAATATCCAAAAAAATATGTCTGCAATTAGGGTTAATGGAAAATAATGTGGAGGCCAAACAAACTTATCAATAATAGCCACCCTAAATATTTGTGCGTAGAAGTTGACGCTTCAAATAAGGAAAAAATATTGTTAACACGAGCTCTACTACACACCAATGAAATGAGCAATCCAGATAAAATAACCCAAAAAGCACGTACAAAATAATTCATTTCAGGAAACAAAAGTTCGATAGCAATATTTATTGGTAGTGAAGCAATGAAAGCTACTAAGATCATCTTTCTGTTGGGCTGTATGATTAAAATGGCCGCACAAATTAAAATCACAATTCCGCAATTGATATAATATCTCAAATTATTAAGTGTGTGTGTAAAAGCTGAATTAGGATTATCAAACTTTAGGTATAAAAAAATAAAACCCATAAGAAGTGCAGTGCAAAAACTAAATAGAATCATTTTTCTGCCCGCCTTGATTTTTTGTTCATCAGTCGCCTTTGAATTAATATAAGTACTATAAATATCAGTTGCCCAAAGGGTTCCAAGAGAATTGAATGTAGAATCTAAAGTACTCATGAGTGAGGCAAATAGAGCGCAAAGAATAATGCCCTTAACTCCTACAGGCAAAAGGGTTTTTACCAAATAGGGAAAAGCCAAATCTGGTTCACCTAGGCTATCGCCCAAAATTCCATAAAGTGCAATCCCTGGGATAATAATTATGACTGCCATAAAATATTTAATGACTCCCCCTACCAGCAATCCCGCTTGAGCATGGCCTACACTTTTAGCAGCCAAAGCACGTTGCATTACAGTTTGATTGGCACACCAATAATTAATATTCAAAAAGAACAGACCCAACATATGTGTCCAGGGCAAGGTTGGATGATCAGTTGGTAAATGCAGATGCATTTTTTGAGGAGTTTTGATATAAAGTTGCTCCCACCCTCCAAGTTCATTAACGGCGGTCCAACAAACTATAATTCCTCCCAAAAGCAAAATACAAAATTGAATTATGTCCGTTTTTACTACTGCGCTAAGCCCTCCAAAATAAGTGTAAACAACTGAGAAAAACCCTAAAATGACAATCAATAAAGCAATTCGAACAATTCTATTTTCATGTAAAAAGCTGAGTTGTTCTGCAAATACCATATCTGTAGCATAGGCTCCCCAAAATAGTGCCGCTCCGAGGGTGACTGTGGCAAATAAAGCAATGTTAGCTAAAGAATAAAATAAAGCGATTCGCTGGCCTAATTTGGTAGCAATGAATTGTGTGATCGTTGTGATTTTTTGCTTAATAAAAAGAGGCACAAACACAAAAGCTGCTATCAAAATACCTTGGACGGCGTTTATTTCTAAATTGGCTTGTGCCAACCCATAGAGATAGGCTGAGCCCATCATCCCTAAAAACTGATACCCTTGTATGTTGGTTGCAATTGTAGAGAAAGCAATTGAATACCATGGCAGATTGCGAGAACTTAAAAAGTATTCATCTGCTGTGCCTTGCCTTCCCAATTTGCCCCTTAGGGCAACTATCATGATGAGGACAAAATAAGTTATGACAATAAAAACATCAAGCATATTTACATTCTAGGGCCACTGCCTAGAGGGCTATTGGGTGTTTCTTTAGGTACCCTTCCCAAAACTTTAGGAAGTGATACTTTTTTCAATCGTGGGAGTACTAGTTTTGCAACTAATTCTGCTTCTTTTTGATGGGGATAGCCTGAAAAAATAAAAGCATGAATCCCCATTGCTATATACTTTTCAATTTTTGCCACCACTTGATCTGGGTTGCCAACAATAGCCGCTCCGCAGCCTGATCGTGCCAAACCTATTCCCGTCCAAAGGTTGGGTTCAACATACAACTTATCGTCTGCTTGAGCCCGCATTTGAGATTGTCTAGCCACGCCTAAAGAAGCTGCATCTTGCGCCCTGTTTTTCAATTCATTCCCAAGTTTAAGATCTAGTTTTGAAAGTAGGCTGTCAGCATAGTTTCTCGCTTCTTCTTCTGTTTCTCTAACAATAACATGAACTCTCAATCCAAATTGCACTGTTCTACCAAAGGCTGCTGCTTTATTTTTCATTGTGGCCATCAATCCATTCAAATTTTCTTCTGTTTCTGGCCACATTAGATACACATCACAAAATTCTGCGCAAAGGGATATTCCGTCGGGTGAGTACCCTCCAAAATATAATAGTGGGCCTCCATTTTGTTGATAGGGTTTTACTGGCCTGGCCGGTAGTTTAAATTGATAGAACTTCCCACTATACTCAATATGGTCTTGTGTCCAGGCCTGTTTGAGAATTTCGATCACTTCTCGGGAACGAGCATAGCGCTCTGTAGAAGACAATTGGGTTCCAGGTAAATCAGAAGAAATAATATTTATTGTTAGACGTCCTTCTAGCATGTGATCTAAAGTGGCAATGGTTCTCGCTAACATTGGGGGATGCAATTCTCCACATCGGATGGCTGCTAAAAGGTTTATCTGATTAGTCAGCGGAGCCATACCGGCCACAAAGGACAAAGTATCCTGTCCCACTTGATAGGATGATGGACACAGCACATTGTTAAACCCCAGTTTATCTGCCGTTCTTACGATTGATGAAGTATTGTCCCAAGAGCTTTTAAATTTAGGGTTTCTATGACCCAAAAAATCATCATCTCCATCACATAACGGTGCAAACCATGCAATTTCTGCTCCATCAATTTTCGAAGAACTGGTTTCTTTCATTAGCGTAAATGTAAAAAAAAGGAATAAGTAAACTTGCTATTAGATGCTTTCTCCCAAGCACTTGATCTATTGTTCCAATTTCTTTCTTACGAGTGAATGTAAGAGCTCATAACCTTTGCTATTGAGATGTAAGCCGTCTTGGAGGAGATACTCTTTTTTTATTTCTTTTTTTTCAATAAGATGTTCATAGAATTCAATTTGTTGGAAATAGGAAAGAGAAGTCGAAAGGTTTTGAACCAACGAATTAATAGAACAAATTTTCTCTAATTGTTCTGCACGTTCTATGGAGGGTTTAATTGCAATAGAATAGATTTTTGACTTTGGGAATTTAGCATGGATTTTTTTTATTAAATCTGCAATAGCTGCCCCTATTTTTTGGGCACTAAGCCCTAGTGTCAAGTCGTTTCCTCCCAAATAGAGAATAATTGATTTTGGATTTAAATCCTCAAATAAGGACTCAAAATAATGATCCATAGAGTGGATAAATGCCCCGCCAAAACCTAAGTTTAATGTGTTCCAATCTGGAAAATCAAGAGCCATATTTTTCCACAATCGTATGGTTGAACTCCCATAGAAGACCACAAGGTCTTTCTTATTTTTCTTTTGTTCTATTTTTTGTTTAAGGATACCTATTTCACGTTCAAAATTGATGTTGTCCTTCTTGAGCTCATTGATCCAGTGCGCATAGTTACGTTGTATTTTTTCAATGGCTTCTTCCATTTTGTCACTAGCTGGTGAATCGACCCCATATTCACTCAAACGAAAGGGGGGCTTTATTTCACATTTAAAGGAGTGTTCAGAGGGGAGTTTGTCGAAATTTACTAATACTATGGGAACAATAAGGGGCTGTTTTTTAAAACTAGCGGCTAACTTAAAAATTCCTTTTCGAAAAGTTCCTGGTGACTCATCAGTATAGTAGGATGAACCCTCAGGACTAAAAACAAGATTGGTGTTATTTTCCAATTCATTAACAGCCTTGTTGTAGAACTCCTCATTGGTAGCTCTAATTTGTTTTTTTGTAAATCCGATTGGGGTAAAATCTTTGGCAAACACACGAATAAAATTGAATTTATTGTAGTAGCGCCTATGTTCTTCCTCTTCAGGAAGTGAAAAGCGCACTACTCTAGTGCCAGGATTTTTATAGTATTTATATAGTATTTTACTGCTGATAAAATGACTGTCTAAAGTTATCTGAAAAGTCTTACCAACTGTAAAATAGGGGTGGTTGTGGAGATGGTTGTATATAAAAATAATCTTTTGATCTTTAGGCAGATGTTCTGACCCTCTTATCTCAACCTTTAGCGGATCAAAAGCCTTTTTTATCAATTTTGCACTTTTTCTTCTTACCTCAAGAAATCCTGCACCATGAGATATTTTCATGATTTTTTTGTAGCTTTTTTTAAGCGCTTTTAAAAAGGTCTGATCGCGTTTCACAATTGTTTTTGAACACATTTTAGCTCAGTGTTGATGCCTACAAGCAATTGAGCTGTTTATGGCATTTTTTGTAGATTTGATAGATCATGAATTTTCTAATACTTTCTTGGCTGCAAATTAAGTCAAGTTTTTTTGAATTTATGAAGGATTTAAATTGAATTTAGTAAGTAAGTTTTTATAAGATATTTAAGCTGTTTGGGTTTATGACTACTAGCAATAACATACCCTTTTTAGTTGAAGCAAATCAAAATTAAAAAATGTGAAATATTTTCTTCTTACCTCTTGTATTATTGTTTTGCTTGGTTCTTGTCAGACTAGAGAAAGAGTTGATTTTAGCACGCAAATAAAACCGATAATTAATGAAAAATGTATTTCATGTCACGGCGGTGTAAAAAAGACCGCCGGGTTTAGCTTGTTGTTTGAAAAAGACGCACTGGGTAATACTGATGAAGGATCACCTGCTATTATACCTGGTAATGCAGCAAAAAGCAGAATGATCAAGCGTTTTCATGAAACGGACCCTGAGCTTAGAATGCCTTTTGAAAAGCCACCTCTTAGCAAAGAAGAAATTGATTTATTTACAAAATGGATTGATCAGGGAGCACAATGGGGCACGCATTGGGCCTATGTCTCTCCTCAAGATCAAACCGTGCCAGAGTCTAACATTGATAATAGCAATAATCCTATAGATCATTTTATTGCAGCTCGAGTTCAAGAAAGGAAACTAACCCCCAATGTTATGGCTACTCCAGCTATTTTAGCGAGAAGGGTGGCTTTTGATATCACCGGGCTTCCTCCAGAACCTGCCCTATTTACTTTATACATTGAAAATAAAATTTCATATGAAGCCTACATAGATTCTCTTTTTTCTAAGCCAACCTATGGAGAAAAATGGGCTAGTTGGTGGTTAGACCTTGCCAGATATTCTGATACTAAGGGGTATGAAGCTGATAGGGGAAGAAATATATGGCAATATCGAGATTGGGTCATCAATGCTTTAAATGCTGATCTTCCATTTGATGAATTTACGGTCCAACAACTTGCAGGAGATTTGTTGCCTAATCCAAGTTATGAGCAGCTTCTTGCCACAGCATTTCATAGAAATACTATGAACAACGACGAAGGAGGCACTAACGACGAGGAATATAGAGTAGCTGCTGTTATCGACAGGGTCAATACGACTTTTGATGTGTGGCAAAGTACAACTATGGGGTGTGTGCAGTGTCATGATCATCCTTATGATCCCATAAGACAAAAAGAGTATTATCAGCTAATGGCTTTTTTCAATAATACTAGAGATGAAGACCTAATGGACGAGGCTCCTAACTTAAGGTCTTATGATGATGAAATCCAAACAAAAGTTGACAATGTCTTAAATAGTATTGCGAATGGGGGTGATCCACAAACTCTTGACGCCTTTAGTTCTTTTTTTACCTATTTAGAGCCCAAATATCAAGCTCACAACTCCAGAGTGCTTGATGCTGACAAAGGCTTTGTGTCGGGTGTTTCTTTACATTTAAGAAATAGCGGTGTGGCAGTATTTAAGAATATAGATACTCAAGGGCATCAGAATTTATATTTCAAACATGCTGGTGGAAAACCCAATACTAAAATCCTCTTCAGAAAGGATTCTCCAAAAGGGGAAATTTTGGGGTCAATTGTCTATGGGAAAGAAAAAAAAGGGGGAAAGAATCGCTTCAGCATTATTCAGATAAAAAAACAAAAAAAGCCCATCGATCTATATATTGAAGCAAGAAATAGTGGTCTAAAAACAAATAATGTGAAAGGCTATGATTATAAAGACATTGCCACTCAAATTGATTGGATAGCTTTTCTTCCAGATTTTCCTGTGAGCTCAAGTGAGGAACACCAAAAAATCAAATCAGACATTTATGCTATTTTAAACAACCCCAAAAACTTGACCCCCATCATGGTTGAAAACCCAGGTTTCATGCAACGAAAGACGCATCTATTTGATCGTGGCAGTTGGTTAGTCAAAAAAGAGGAAGTTACACCCAATGTACCTGCCACTTTTAATAAGTGGAATTCTGAATGGGAAAAAAACAGACTGGGATTCTCGAAATGGATTATAAGTAAAGAAAATCCTCTTACTTCAAGAACCATGGTGAATCGTGTTTGGTATCAGATTTTTGGCAGAGGATTAGTGTCTACTTTGGAAGATTTAGGAACTCAATCTGAACCCCCAAGCCATCCTGCCCTTCTTGATTGGCTTTCTTATAATTTTATGGGAGATATGAAATGGAGCTTAAAAGGGCTTATAAAAAAAATAGTCTTATCAGCCACCTACAAACAAAGCTCAGTGATTGATCAGAAAAAATATGACGTGGATCCAAACAATGTATTTTATTCAAGGGGGCCTAAACTGAGACTTACAGCAGAAGAAATAAGAGATCAAGCACTTTTTATTTCAGGCCTGTTGAGTGACAAAATGTTTGGTCCAGGGGTGATGCCACCTCAACCAGATGGCATTTGGGAACACGCCTATTTGGGAAATTTATGGAAAGAAAGCAAGGGAGAAGACAAACACAGAAGGGGCATCTACACCTATTTGAAAAGAACCAGCCCCTATCCCTCTTTTATTTCTTTTGACGCAGGAAGCAGAGAAATTTGCTTAGTTAGAAGATTGCCCAGTAACACTCCACTACAAGCCCTGGTGACTTTAAATGATCCTGTCTATCTCGAAGCGGCAATTCATCTTGCAAAAAACCACATTGATTCAACAGTGGAAGAATCGATAAAAAAAATGTATACTGCCGCCACTTATAGGACAATTGATGAAGCTATTTTGAGCGAGCTTGTTGCCCTCTATCAAAAAGCAATAGAAGAATTAAAAGAAAATGAGTCTAGCTTGAATGACTTTTTTGAACTAGGAGAAAAGCTTAACCCCAACACAGCTTCTTTATCTATTGTTGCCAACGCAATAATGAATTTGGATGAATTTTTGACACATGGATGATATAAAAAAACTATACGAAGAGCACAATCAGTTCGATGCGAGTTTGAACAGCCGAAGACATTTTCTCAAAGAATGTACTCTCGGTTTAGGGGGAATTGCTTTGGGTTCTCTTTTAGGAGGATGTTCCAACAACAAAACAATATACAACTATCAGGCTAGCAGAGCTTTGAATCCTATGGCCCCTTTGTCTCCTCCATTACGCCCTAAAGTCAAGAGTGTTATTTATTTGCATATGGTCGGAGCCCCCTCTCAGCTTGAGCTTTTTGATTATAAACCCGAACTTGAAAAGTTACACAACAAACCTTGTCCAGAATCTTTGATTGAAGGAAAAGAATTTGCCTTTATAGAAGGAGTTCCCAACATGCTTGGCCCTCAAGCCACTTTTTCAAAAGAAGGGCAATCTGGTAATTGGGTGTCTAACCACTTGCCCCATTTCAAAAAAGTTGTTGATGAAGTAACTTTTTTAAAGGCAGTACATACCGATCAATTTAACCATGGGCCTGCACAATTGCTAATGTTTACAGGTAGTCCTCGGTTTGGAAGACCTTCTCTTGGTTCATGGGTTACCTATGGCTTAGGCTCTGAAAACAGCGATTTACCTGGATTTATCGTGCTAACCTCAGGGGGTACCCCTGACGCAGGAAAAAGTCTTTGGGGTAATGGTTTCTTACCTTCCATTTATCAAGGAGTGCAATGCCGCTCTAAAGGTGATCCCGTGCTTTATCTAAAGGATCCAAAAGGAGTCTCCAAAAATTTAAAAAAGAATATTGTTGAATCCATAAACAATATAAATTACAACGAATTTAAGAAGTTTAATGACCCTGAAGTACTCACAAGAATCAGTCAATATGAAATGGCATATAGAATGCAGGCCTCTGTTCCTGGAATCATGAATATTGACGACGAGCCAGAGTATATTAAAGAAATGTATGGCGTAAAGCCTGGTAAAGAATCTTTTGCAAACAACTGTTTGTTAGCAAGAAAAATGGTTGAAAAAGGGGTGCGTTTTGTACAATTATATGATTGGGGATGGGATTCTCACGGAGCCAGTGAAACGGAGTCCTTAAAGAAAGGGTTTATTAAAAAATGTAAAGATTCTGATCGCCCTATAGCTGCGCTCATTCTGGATTTAAAACAAAGAGGGCTTCTTGATGACACTTTAGTGGTATGGGGAGGTGAATTTGGAAGAACACCCATGTGGGAAAACAGAGCTGGTGTTCAAAATTCACTCGTTGGAAGAGACCACCAAGGAGAAGCATTCACAATGTGGATGGCCGGTGGGGGATTGAAAAAAGGCCATGTTCATGGTGCTACCGATGAAATAGGATATAGAGGTATTGATGGCCGGGTTTCGGTTCATGACATACAGGCAACCATTTTACATTTGCTAGGCTTTGATCATGAACAATTCACCTATGAATTTCAAGGAAGACCCTTCCGTTTGACAGACGTTGAAGGGCAACTCATTCATCAAATTTTAGCCTAAGTGTTTGGAAAAAAACAGGTCTTATATTTTTTATTCTTTTGTTCTTTAACGATTGGGAATGCACAAAAAGGAGTGCTTTTTTTCCAAACAGATTGGGGGTTTGAAGGTGAAAAAATAGCGTTTATTGAAAAAGCTAAAGCTTCTGGTTATGATGGTATCGAGGTTTGGGCTCCTAGAGATCCATCTCAGCAAAAAGAAATTTCAGCTGCTTTAAAAAAGTATAATATGAAGGTCATTTTCCTTTGTGGATCTAATCCTAATCTTCCCTATGAGGAAAGTTTAAGAGAATATATATCCTATTTAAAAAACACTTTTAAATTGAATCCTTTGGCTGTGAATTCACACACAGGGAGCGACTTTTATAGTTACGAACAAAATAGGGCATTTATTGAACAGGCTAGAAAATTAAGTAATGACTATGGTATCCCTATTTATCACGAAACACATCGGGGTAGGTTTAGTTATTCAATGCCAGAAACCATTAAGTATTTAGAAAAAAATGATGCATTGAATCTCACGTTAGACATAAGCCATTGGATGGTGGTTCATGAGTCCTTATTGGACAATAGAGCAGATTTGTTGGATAAAGTAATTCATAAAAGCAGGCACATTCATGCAAGAGTCGGATTTGAAGAAGGGCCACAAGTGAATGACCCCACTGCCCCAGAATGGGAAATAGCACTCAAAAGACACTTAGCAATTTGGGAGGCTGTTATTCAAAAAAATTGGGAAGAGAAAAAAACGATAACCATCACGACAGAGTTTGGCCCTCCCAACTATATGCCTACAGAGCCAATCACACGGCGCCCTTTGAGTAGCCAATGGGAAGCAAATGTTTTTATTATGAAAACCCTTAAGGATAAAATTAAAAACATGAGATAATATGCTTGACGATATTTTGATTTTATTGGGTCGCTTTCATCCCCTAATAATCCATTTGCCCATTGGTTTTATAGTGCTAGGCCTTTTAATTGAATTAAATAAAAAAAAGCTCGGTTGGTCAAAGGAGGGCTTAACGTTTATTTTCTTTTGGGCTAGTTTGAGTGGTCTTTTTGCAGTGGTAAGTGGTTTTCTACAATACCAAAAAGAGGGTTATTTGTGGGATTCCATTCAATGGCATTTCATCGCTGGAATCGCTACAGTTATTTTGTCATTCACTTTTTATTTGCATCTCAAAGGGAATTCTTTTTTGAAATTTTTAGGGAGACGCTTTTTTACGATTGGTCATGTTTTACTAATTTCTATAACAGGTCACTTAGGAGGCAACATTACTCACGGAGAAGAACATTTGTTGGAACCTATCAATAAGCTGGTCGGGATTAACCCCTCAATTAAGCTAGAAAACATAAAATATTATGATGATTATGTTGAAGAACCTATTTTTTCATCTTTAATTCAGCCCATTTTAAACGATAAGTGTGTTAAATGTCACAATGATAATAAATCAAAAGGGGGTTTAAAAATGCACACAGCGGAGGCATTAAAAAGGGGAGGCAGAAACGGATCTGTGCTAAATTTTGAAGCTCCTGAGTTGAGCGAAATTTTGATTCGAGTTCATTTGCCATTAGAAGAAAAAAAGCATATGCCACCTCGGTCTGGTAAACAATTAGCACGGGAAGAAATCGAGGTGCTTAGTCGGTGGATTAATGAAGGTAGTTCATTTAGCCAAAGAGTAAATGAATTTAAACTCGAAAATGAATTAATGAGTTTCTTTTTTAGCACCCAAAGGCCTTTTTACCCTAATATAGAAGTTTCTCCACCCAATCCTAAATACATTGAAAAGATTCGTGCAAACAACTTAGCTATAACACCCATTGAGAAAACCTCTTCTTTTTTTGCTGTTAGTGCCATAAATTTTGAGGAGTTTAGAGATACAGACCTTTCCCTTTTTGAAGCCATTAAACCAAATATTGTTAGTCTTGATTTAACTGGCAGTGCTATTACAGACTCCATTTTTATAGCCCTAAAAAACTTTTCGAATTTGACCTCACTCAAATTAAACAATACGCAAATTACTGGACAAGAACTGGATCAAATAGCAACGCTTCAAAACCTTAAACGGCTTTATTTGGTCAACACTTCATTTGATGAGAGGTTTATTGAAACATTGATGACTTTCAAAACCCTTGAAAAGGTTTATTTATTTCAAGAAAAAAGAA
>NTKF01000029.1 GCA_002457295.1 Flavobacteriales bacterium MED-G22 | reverse complement strand
GATGATAATTATCCAAGAGACTCAACAAGAAATTAGGTTTGAAAATAAAAAAACAACTTCTTATAGTAACACTCTTGCTCTTCATCTTTGGGGTGAGCAGCTTTTCTTTTGGTCAAGATT
The DNA here is from genome assembly GCA_002457295.1 of Flavobacteriales bacterium MED-G22. The sequence continues at coordinate 17,740 of NTKF01000029.1, read as the reverse complement.
ATTCCCTAACCCTTAAAGTGATTGATCAAGAATCAGAAAACCCTCTCAGTGGTGTGACGATCATCATTTCACCTTGTGATTGCGGAGGTATCACAAACCTAAATGGAATTTTTACAAAGAAGTTAAAGCAGGACAACTATTCTCTCAATATTGACTATCTAGGTTATGGCTCAAAAAACGTTATGGTTGATCTAAACGGCAATAAAACCCTCACTATTTCAATGGAGGTAGAAGAAGAGGAACTGTCAGAGGTTGTGCTTCTAGCTCAAAAACGCAACAAAAATATTGAAAGCACTCAAATGGGTGTGTTGGAGCTCAACATTAGAGAATTGAAAAAGGCACCATCAGCCCTTGGGGAATTTGATGTATTAAGAAGTATTTCTTTAATGGCAGGTGTCAACAATTCAGGAGATGTAAGTAATGGGGTTTCGATTCGAGGTGGGTCTTTAGACCAAAATTTACTTTTTTATGATGCCGCTCCAGTCTTCAATCCTACTCACCTTTTTGGACTGTTATCTGTTTTCACTCCTGATGTTATTGCTCGTGTTGATATCTTTCGTGCCAATATTCCTTCAAAATATGGTGGCAGAATTGCTTCAGTTCTTGACATTAAGGTCAAAAATCCTTTTGTAGATAAATTCAAATTAGAAGGAGGCATTGGATTGATGTCTAGTAAACTGACCGTTACCACTCCCCTTATCAAAGACAAACTATTGATGATTGCTGGTGGAAGAGCTGGATTAAGCGACATTTTTTTTCCTCTACTAGTGCCTCGTTTAAAAAACACTAAAGCCAAATTTTTTGATAGTACTGTCAAATTATTGTACTTGCTCAACTCAAGCAATCAATTTACCTACACACATTTTTATTCCAAAGATTTTTATCAATTGGATCTGGTTTCATCGGTTGAAAATATTGTAGCTCAAGCCAATCAATATGACTATAAAACTCAAAATCATACATTGAGATGGTTGCATACATTTAAAAATGAAACGAATCTAACAGGATACTTAATTCACAGTGATTATACTCCTCAAAACTTATTCCCAGAAATTGATTCAGACAATGTCATTGGTTTTAAATCTCGAATACAATACACTAGAGCTCAATTTGAATTTACAAACAATAAAAAAGAGGATTTGGGTTATTATTTAGGGCTTGAGACTAAAAGGTATCAAATAAGCCCCGGGAGCTTGGATCCAGGAAACGGCAATTCAATAAATCCTGTTGAACTATCAAAAGAAACAGGCTATGAGTCTTCTATCTATGCCAATTTAGATTGGCGTCCAACCCCAAAGCTTTCTGTTTCTGGTGGCTTGAGGCTTACTCAATTTATGCTATTGGGGCCTTATGATGAAGCGCAATACGATGAAAACGGTTTATTTGATGGTATTACCTCTTTTGAAGAGCAAGAAACAGTCATTAATTATTTCAACCCAGAGCCTCGTTTGGGGATCAATTATAAAATAGCAGATAATACTTCTATAAAAATGAGTTATGCTAGAATATTTCAATATATCCAAAATATATATAATACAAATTCACCACTGCCAACTTCTCGTTGGAAAATTTCTGATCGTTATATCTACCCTCAGAAAAACAATACTTATGGGCTTGGACTTTACCAAAATATTCCAGAGAAATATTTAGAGTTTTCTCTCGAAGGATACTACAGAAAAACTGACAATAACTTAACGTATCGGCAAGGAGCAGATTTTTTCTTGTCTGAATTTATTGAAAATGAAATTACACAAGTTGAGGGTCAATCTTATGGTATTGAATTGAATTTAAATAAAACAATCGGAAAATTCAATGGTGTTTTCAACTACACTTGGTCTAGAAGCTTATTAAAATCTAATGAACAAAACCCAGCGTTTAGAATTAATAACAACAGCTGGTTTGCTTCAGATTTTGATCGTCCGCATACTTTTAATGCAACCATCAATTTTGAAGGAGATCTATACAACACAGTTAGTTTTAATTTTGTGGGTCAAACAGGTAGGCCCTACACCATTGCGAATGGTATTTTTGAACAGCAGAACGTTAAAATTCCAATTTATTTATCACGAAATAATTCTCGCCTGCCGACCTATCATAGGTTAGATTTTTCTTGGAAAATCTCCTATAGAAAAGACCCTAATAAACGATTCAAAGGGGATTGGATCTTCACAGTATACAATGTTTATGGAAAACGGAATCCTTTCAACATCTACTACACTCAACGAAATGGTAAAATTGATAGTGATGTCTTTTTAGGCAGCCCTTTAGGTGCTTATGAATTATCTGTTCTAAGAAGCCCACTTATTTCCCTTTCTTATAATTTTAGATTTCAATAGGTGACCGAAAAAAAAGGATAAAGGGGGAATTTTAATACTAATTATATCACAATATCTATTTTTTTAAAAGTAAACTACTTTTATTTTTGATTTAGCCTTTTAAAATAAAAGATGAATATCAAAGAACAACCACTGCTGTTAACTATAAATACTACTTTTAGTACATTTTTACCTGATGGTTTACTAAATCCTTTTTAGACTCCAATTTTTTAAACATGCCAAATAATTTTGTTCTAATCAGCTTTTTTGTTGTAATCCTTTGGGGGATTTTAAGGGAGATTATAACCGGTAATAATTTTACAATTCCCAAAAAGGTAGATTTCATAATAGCATTGATCATTGGATTATGGATTCTCTATGCGGTCTATGACTCTTTATTTAAGTTTCAAATACCCCCTTTAGGATGAATGTTTTTATAATATTGGAATAAAAAAAATAATTATACTATAACTTTCAATTTATGGCATCTTTGTATATTTATGTATTAATCGTAAATCAATTCAAATGAAAAAAATTTTAACTTTATCATGTTTATGCCTCTTACTAATTAATTGTGCAGCACCCGAAACTAAAGCCACAGCTACTGTAACAAACCAAGATGAAAAATCAATAGCTGTTGCAAAACTTATGAAAGGATATGTTGATAACAATTTTGATGGAAGTATCCTTTCAGAAGATTGCATTGTTAGATTTAACAATATTGAATTAAAAAAAGAAGATTTTATGGGCTTAGCCCCCCTTCATCACAGTATGTTTGATAACATTTCTTTTCCTGATGGCTGGATAGAAACGATACACTATCATGGTGAAAATTGGAATGAAGGCAATGGAGAAACGTGGTCCAACCAGTGGACTGATTGGACAGCAACTTCAAAAATATCTGGCGAAACGCATACGAATAGAAGTCATTTCAGCTACAAATGGGAGAACGGTAAAATTGTTGAGGTCAATGCGCTCTTCTCAGACTTATGGTATTCTAAAGAATTAACTGCTTTTATGGAAAAACAGCAATAATTAATTCTTATTTCTTGTGCACCCTCCTTAGTTGGAGGGTTTTTTATTTACCCTACGCTCATTCTCAAAAATGAGCTCTTAGGTTGGTTCTTAGAATTTGATTTAAATAAAATAATATGCTACCAAAGGATTGAAAAAATGGCAGATTTGAAATATGAATTAGTGGCTACTTTTAGTCTAATCATAGCTATTGTAGCTATTATGGGTTTGATTAAAAATAAGTTAAACATGTTTTTTTTGAGTTATTTCATTATTGGACTTTTGATTGTTGAAGCTGAGTTTAGACGCTATTTTACTTCAATGTCATCGCACAATTTTTTCTTTGGTTCTTTATTTTTAATACAAGTGATTCTTAGTATTCCTTTTAAGAATGACACTCGCTGGCATAAAAATTGGAATCTCATAAAAAGACTTTTTGCAATTTGCCTTATCAATACTGCTGCTATAATTGGTATTTACAGTTATGATTATACGGGTATACTCAGCCCAGTAGAAATTAAATCTATAGCCCTTGAACATGGGTATTATGCATTACTATCAATGGTAGCTGTATTTTTTTGTATAAAAAATAAGGTAATCCACAAATAATTTTAGTACTCAATTAATAATTCTTTGATACTGAATTAACCTTGGAATAAATAAACATCAGTTATTTAGTAAAAAAAAATGGATACTGTATTAGTTGGAGACATCTATGTAAATGTTGAGTGTACCTGTGGAAACACAAATAATCCCTATAACTTGTGCGATGGCTCGCATTGGTCATGTAAATAACCCAATGTTTCTGTTCATCATTTAAAAACAAACCCTTGTTTCTTAAAATAGAACCTTAACAGTTGGTTCTATAAATCAAGAATTACCGCGTTCTGATTTTTCTTATTTCATTGCGTTATATATTTTTTGTAAATTGCTTCTAACTAACCATATACCAAAATGAAATCAAACTATTTTTTAGGTTTATTTGTTGCCCTTGCTTTTTCATGCCAAAATGAATTTAAGGTCCTAACCGTTGAGGGAGTAAATGACCAAGTGCTATCCAACGCAAACATGTATGAAGGTGACTGGCTTACTTATGGAAAAAATTATTCAGAAGATAGGTTCAGTAGTTTAAATCAAATAACTAAGGAAAACATTTCAGATTTGGGCCTCGCATGGCACATAAATCTTGGAACTAAAAGGGGTATTGAAGCCACTCCAGTGGTCGTAGATGGAATTATGTTTTTAACTGGACCTTGGAGTGTTGTTTATGCAATTGATGTAAGAGAAGGAGAAATTCTATGGACCTATGACCCTAAGGTCCCCAAAGAAACAGGAGAGTTAGCCTGTTGTGATGTGGTTAATCGAGGTGTATCCATTTATAAGGGAAGTGTTTTTGTAGGGACATTAGACGGTCGCTTGATCTCACTTGATTCAAAAAAAGGAAGTGTTAATTGGACCGTTGACACCATTGAAGGGTTTAGAGACGAATGGAGTTATACCATCACTGGTGCTCCTAGAGTTTTTGATGGAAAAGTGTTAATTGGAAATGGCGGTGCAGAATATGGTGTGAGAGGTTTTTTTACAGCATATGATGCAATGACAGGTGCTAAAATATGGAGGTTTTATACTGTCCCAGGTGACCCAAAAAAGCCTTTTGAATCAGAAGCAATGAAAAAAGCTGTGGAAACTTGGAACGGAGAATGGTGGAAATATGGTGGCGGTGGAACCACCTGGGATTCTTTTGCCTACGATCCAGAGTTAGAGTTGGTTTATGTAGGCACTGGCAATGGCTCCCCCTGGCATCAAGAAATTAGGAGTCCCGGTGGCGGAGATAACCTCTACCTCTGTTCCATTTTGGCGGTGGAGGTAAAAACAGGAAAGCTGAAATGGCACTATCAAACTACCCCTGGCGATACGTGGGATTATACTTCGGTTCAACAGATTATTTTGGCAGACTTGAAAATCAACAATAAGCAAGAAAAAGTGTTGATGCAAGCCCCAAAAAATGGTTTTTTCTATGTACTAAATAGAGAAAATGGGAAGTTACTCTCTGCCGACCCTTTTGTTTATGTCAACTGGGCAAAAAGTGTTGATCTTGAAACAGGGAGACCAATTGAAACTTTAGGAGCGAGACATAAGGATATAAATAAAGAGATTTTTCCTGGGCCTTGGGGTGGGCACAATTGGCAAGCCATGGCTTTTAATCCAAATAAAAACTTAGTTTTTATTCCTTCTAGAGAGCTTTCTTTTATCTATGGTAGAGATGAGAATTTTGAAACCAATACTATACAATATGTGGAGGGTCCAGAAAACACAAAAATCCAAACTTTTAAATTTGATAAAAAACAATGGAACACGGGTACCGCTGGATTGCCAGGAAGTCCAGAAAACAATAGAATGACAAGCCTTGACTCAGTAGCCTCTGCTATTGAGCTTAAAAACGGAAAACTCATTGCATGGGATCCTGTTCAAAAGAAAGAGGTTTGGTCCTATGACCATGAAACCCCATGGAATTCAGGCGTACTTTCAACAGATGATTTGGTTTTTCAAGGAGACCCAAAAGGACTTTTTAGGGCCCATGATATCAATACTGGATCTGTTATATGGGAATACGATTTAAAATCTGGTATCATTGCACCTCCCATAACCTACATGGTTGATGGCATCCAATATATTACCATTGCTGCTGGTTGGGGTGGATCTTATGGATTATATAATAGACACACTCCTAGCTTAAAACCGGGAACAATTTATACCTTTGCTTTAAATGAACAAAATCAGATTCCCAATTATCCAGATGTGGAAAAACTAACCTTACTAAACTTAGAAAATACACTAAGTCAAAGAGAAATTGATAATGGTGGAAAACTATTTGCGAGATACTGTCAGCAATGCCATAGGCTCCAAAAAAATGATTTTGGAGGATACCCTGGCGGAGGTAATATCCCCGACTTAACTTACGGTAAAGCATCTATTTTCGATATGTTTGATAATATTGTCCTCGATGGAGTTTTTTTACAAAAAGGAATGCCCAGTTTTGGTGACAGATTAAACAAAGAACAAACAAACAAAATCAAAGAATATATTATTAGCATGGCCAACAAGAGTAAATCCTAAGTTTCTTATACAATACAAAGAAACAAGCCTTTATATTGCACAAAAAACATTGAAAATAATTATATTATTCTTGTGAAAATTCAAGGTTAGAACAAAATGTTAGTTTAAATGCTACAGATTCCAGTCTATAAAATGAAAAAAGTGGTGCTGCTTTTCCTATTTATTTTTCCCTCATTTGGGCAGAGTCAAAAGAAAAAGGAAAAATTATCTGCAGTAGCGAATACTTTTTTGAATACCCTCACTCCCGAATTAAAAAATGCTTCTTTGTTTGATTTTAACAGTGCAGAGAGAACGCAATTCTTTTTTGTTCCTATAGAGAGAAAAGGAACCAGTTTTAATCAGTTCAACGAGAGTCAAAAAGAGGCTGCTTTAAACTTATTGAAAGCTTCATTAAGTAAAAAAGGGTTCTATAAGTCAGAAGAAATTAGGCAACTAGAAAAGGTGTTATTAAAAATTGAAAATCCTCCTCTAATATTTAATGGAAAGAAAGTGATTAGAGATTATTTGGATTATCATTTCTGGATTTTTGGAGTTCCCTCAGAAACTAAACTATGGGGTTGGAAATTTGAGGGACATCATATCTCATTTAATTTTATTTCAAAAAACAATACCATTTTGTCCTCAACACCCTCTTTCCTTGGAGCTAATCCTGCCATAGTAGCTATTGAAGGATTTAAAAAGAAGCAAGTATTAAAGTCTGAAATGAACATGGGTACACAGTTGGTTTCCTCTTTTGATACTCTACAAAATAATATTGCTCAGTTTTCTAAAAATGCTCCAATTGATATTATTACAAAAAATAATTTTAAAGCAGAAAAAATCAACCCGCTTGGCATTTCATATAATGAGTTAAACGCTTCTCAAAAAGACCTCTTTTTAGAGCTTTTAGATGAATATATGGACACCTATATATTTGGTTTTGCAGAAGATTTGAGAAAGAAAGTCTACCGTTCAGGAATTGAAAATCTTCACTTTGCCTATGCCGGAGAAATCAATTCTACTAAAGGGTTTTATTATAGAATTCAAGGGGGCGACTTGTTAATTGAATATGATAACATTCAAAATGATGCTAACCACGTGCATTCAGTTGTTAGAGATCTTTCAAACGATTGGGGTGAATCAATACTCAAGAGACATTATTCAGCGCAACATAATGTAAACTAAGTAATGAAAAAGATCAAATCGCAGTAGTTAAACTCAAAGAAGAGATGCTGAAGGGAGGCACACTTTTCTATTTAGTATCCATCAGGCCTTTGATTTATCCAATATTTTTCTCTTTTCTCGTTAGGGCATCTATATTGCCAAAGTTGCTCCGTCCCATTTTTATTAAATTTTGATTTTTTAGTATAGTTCAAGCACACATCATGCTCAGGGCATTTTGGGTTTTTACATTCTTCGGTTTGTACGGAATGGCTAGCGGCTGCAAATTTTGAGGAGGCAAGAACAAAAAACAACATTATAAGTAGTGGAATTAATAATTTTTTCATTTCAAATAACATAAAAATAAATACAGTTTTAATATAGTGTTTATTCGGGCTATAAACAAACCTACAAATAAACGTATGTTTTTTAAAAACTGAACAAGAAGCGTTTTATACCCTTCATCACGTTTCTTGAATAGTATTCCCTCAAAAGTCAATACATTTTACACATTCAAGTTTATTTGCTTCTATAAACATATTCCCTTTTGGAAGAGCAAAATTTAAATATAAATTCAATGACTCCGTATTGAGAATGAAATTCTATTTCTTTTCACTAGCTTGAGTTCTTTGCCTTATTTGTATATTGCTACTAAACAAGCTAAAATTACTTAAAATGAAAAGAGCTGTCTTTATACTATTAGTAGTCCAAACCTTCTGTTTTTCTCAATTTGATGAAGTAAAACTTTTGCAAGACAAATTAATACACGAGGAACTAACAGGTAGCAACGTTGCCATGGTTTACAAAGAGGGAAAGACCATTTTTTTTAATATTCAAAACTCTGGTAAAGTAGGAGACAGAAACATCTCAAACCAAAGTTATAAGCCGTATAAAGAAACCCTTTTCCCTATTTGGTCCATGTCAAAACCAATTGCAACGGTGGCTACAATGATACTTATAGAGAGGGGTGTTATAAAATTGAATGATCCTGTTTCACTATATATCCCTACTTTAAAAAACATGAATTGTGAAAGTGAAAATGGAATTAGACCCTGTGCCAAAGAAATTAAAATAATAGATCTTCTCACTCACAGATCAGGACTTGGATATTATGGTAATAAAGGCTATGGCTATGGATATACCAACACTATAAGATATAACACTCTAGAAGAATTTGCCAATGACCTTTCAGATATTGTTTTGAAATTTGAACCTGGCTCAGGGTATTTTTACGGTATAAATCAAGCCGTTTTAGGACGAGTAATTGAAGTGGCTTCAAAACAGACTTTCTATAAGTTTTTGAAAAAAGAGCTCTTTGATCCCCTTGAAATGAGTGAAACAAAGTTTTATTTAACTGAGGCTGATCGATCTAGGTTTCAACCTCTTTTTATAAATACAGGTGCCTTAAAAGGGTTCACCTTTGAGCTAAATGAATTGTCTTATCAAGAAAGTAGTCAAGCCTATTTTGGTGGAGAAGGTCTTATTTCAACCTTGGGGGATTATTCCAATTTTTGTAAAATGCTGTTGAATGGCGGAACTTATAATGGAAAAAAAATCATAAGCCAAAACAGTATTAATCTAATGACCAAGAAGTATTCTGACTCCTATCCAAGCGAAGAATATGCCGATACGCGAAAGTTAGGGTTTTACTACGGGTTTTCTCTTTTCGTTTTAGACAATCCAGAAATTGATGGCACAGGATCATCTAAAGGAATATTTGGGTGGTCTGGCTATCACAACACCCATTTTTGGATTGATCCTGAGAAAAATTTATTTGCAATTTTTCTATCAAGATCCAGACAAAGTGTCTCTAACATTGATACACAAAAAGAATTTAGAAGAGCCGTCTATAAAGCATTAGAATAATTATTTAAACGCTACACTGAAAAAGATAAGTTGCAGAAGACAGGCTCTACCTCTTATTATCAATTTTACATCTCTAAAAGATCAGAACAAAGAGTAATAGAATCGACCAAGAAGTTCTCTAAGGCCAAGTTCCGTTTTTGAAAGTGAGTGAGCAGAAGGTAGCACGTTTATTAAATTGAATTTGATTTTTTGTGGTGACTTATAATCAACCTTATATGCCGTCACATTAAATCCCCTTTGTTCAAACAAGGTTTTTGCCCTTTTCATATGAAATGCTGAAGTGACAAGAATAATGTTTTTATTTTGATCCAATACTTCAGAAACAGCTCTTGATTCTTCAAAAGTATTTAGAACGTCTTTAGTAACCAAAATATCTTCGGCATTCACCCCATAGCTGATCGCATATTCTTTTAAAATTGCACCCTCAGATAATTTTGTTCTGTTGAAAGGTGCTTTTCCTCCAGTAAAAATGATTTTATTTGATTTTCTAGCTTTATAAAGACTAATTCCTCCAAAAAATCTATCAGCATCCAGCCATTCAACTTTATACGTATCTCCAAATTCTTCAATTCTTAGCATTCCACTCAATACCACAATTGCATCTACTTGATTTATGCTTTCTATTTGAGAGGGAATAAAATCCCCTTCAACTAATTTTATAAAATAGTCTGAAAAAAAAGGTGTAGAAATAGTATAAAAAACTATTAGAATAAGATAGGCTACTTTCTTTTTATTGAAATAAATACACAAGAAAAGCAATACAACCAACGTTGCAATTGGCATGACAAAAAGAGGTAGTATTTTGTGGAGATAAATCACTATAAGAGTTTAGCAAAACTAATCGTTTTTTATCTTCTTTTGGTGCAGAGTTAGGGTTTGTCTTATTTATTGTTCACTAGAGAAGGCACGGTTCCATTTATAACACCTCCTCTTAAACACTAAAAACTATTTTATAAAGTTGCTTCATCAATTCCTTTGAAGCATAAATGCACTCAATAAAATAAATTAATTTACTGTAACGTACATGTGGCACCAAAAGCTTCAGTCAATCCTTTTATCAATTGAAGTTCAAGCTTTGAAAACGTTTCTCCCGTTTCTGGATCTACATCTCCTACACAAGCTGTTTCAAAGGACTCACCAATAACATCACAGGATAGACAAAGTTTATCATCATCTTTACTGCACGCATAAAAACTTAATATTGTTAGAAATAACAAACCAAAATAAATATTTTTCATATATATAGTTTAGTAATTAAATTTACTAAATTATAGTGGTCTTCTCTCTCTTCTTAGCGTTTTTATGAACATCTTTGTATATTAACCTACTTAACTATAAATTATTTAAAAATGAAAAAATTACTTGTATTTCTAGTGCTATGCACTACTACGCTTTCTTTTGCCCAAGAAATTACCGGAAGAACTAGGACGAATGACAAATATTCGAACGCTATTCGTGCTATAAATGAAGGATACTTTAAAAACGATTTATCATCGTTAGGTAATACGCTTGCAGACAATGGTGCTTTTTCTATTAATGGAGAAAGTTATAGTAAAGCTGAAATTATGGGAGGCTTTGCTATGCATCACAAGATCTATTCTAATATTAAAATGCCAATGCATTTTATTGATACTACATTCTATGATGAGAATAATAATAACCAAGTTTGGAGTCATCTTTGGGGGTTGTGGGAAGCTACTTCAAAAAGAACAGGAAAAAAAGTAACAAATCCTGTTAATATTTCCTTTAAATGGGTTGATGGCAAGGTTGTCAATGCTTCTTGGATTTATAACCCAACACAATTAAATGAAGAAATTGCAGCCATGCAATAATCATTTTTTGGTTATGATAGAAAACCCTCTTATTCGCTTGAAAGAGGGTTTTGTATTTATTCTTTTATTTTGTTTGTTCTCATTGCACCTAACGGTTAGTATATGAAAAGTAGCGGATTTGTTAGACAAACTTTTCGGTTTATAACTGACCTTCGTTTTTCTAATATATCTTTCGTTTTAGCACTTAACCGCTATTTTTTATATACGTTGTTAGCAAACGTTTCTATAATTAACTCACGAAGGGTTAACATTTTATTCCGTACGGAATCAGGATAATTATCGAAAACTAATTCAGCTTCTGGGTTTATTTTTATTTGTAAGTCTTCCATCTAGCTTCAATTGCTTACAACGGTCTCGGCTATGAGTAGTTGCGTGTTTAAGCACTTAACTTTAGCAAGTACACACCAAACTGAAAATCCGCAAGAATTTTCGGAACTAGGCGAGAACAAGCAATTACGTATATTTATTGTTGTGTGGCGTATTTATTCGCATGTTTCTAATATTGTTTTTGCATAAGCGAATCCTTGTGAAACCACAGTTTTAAAAGATATTCCAAATAATAGTATTACTATAGAAATCACAATTGTTAAACTTGAAATAAGATAGTCCGTGTTTTGGTATAATTTCTCTATTTCTCCATTAGCATATAGATAAATGAATGCCGATAATAAAACACCTATATAGAGAATTAAAGCTGGTAATTTTAGACCTAATAAATTTCGTGTAAAACCATATGTTGTCAAGTCTTTATGAACAAAAGGGAATTTTTCTTTATCTCGTCTATTTTTTCTGAGCCACCTTATGGCAGAGTTATACATATCATCACTTTGGTGAGGATTTTTGACTTCATCTTCTGCCAATAATGGTAAATCAAGATTTTTAATCTGTTCATTTAGGTAACTATGATACCTTGTCTTCGTAAATGAATCTATTGTTGAGTCAGAATACCTTAGCAATAAGGTGGTTTGATAGGCTCCAAGCTTCTTAACTATTTTCTTTTCTTTCCGTACTCCTAAGTTTCTGCATATAACGCTCATAAAGGTTAACAAGCCTATTACAAATATCACATTTATAGTAATGTCAATTTCTGCATTGAGAAATCCAGCTACAATTATAAAAGGAGCAATCACGGTTAAACCCGGTAAAATCCTTGCTTTAATTGTGTAGTCATCAAAATATTTCTTCAGTTCTTTCATGAATAGCCTTTTCTTTTAAAAAACTGTACAGCGTCTTTGTGCAATGATTGACAGCATTGACGGAAAAATCATTTTGGTGGGTCATAGCAAAAATGGCATCATGATCTCTCAAGCAGCAGAATTTGAGCTGCAATTCGATTTACATGTTTGTACAATTGGTTTTGCGAATTTTAGTTGAAAATTTTTTGATATTAAAAACCATCTATTGTCTATACGTTTTTAAACCATTGTGATATGGAGTGGTACAAAAAATCCCACTCAAACGATTCAAATGAGTTTTTTGACTTTTCGTTTGAGCAGGAAGTATTACTCTAGTTTTGTTTGTTTTAAATTGACATAGAGTTTAGTTCAACCCCTTTGTTGTTGACTCATTGTTATCTCTTTTTCAAAAGCTAAAAAATATTTTAGATTTTCATTTTTAGTGTAAAGTGGTAAAATTGTGATTTGACAATTATACGGTTCTCCGTTCTTCTTATAATTTACAATGGCCCCACTAAACGAGTGATTGTTTACCAACTCCTCCCTAATTTGTTTTTTTAATGTCTTAGAGGTCAATTCGCCTTGAAGAAAATTGGGTCTTTTACCAAGTGCATATTGTTTAGGATAGCCGGTCATTTTTCTGAAACCAGAACTAACCCATCTAATTTTCTGGGTTTTATCTGTCAAAACAATTGCGTCATACTCTTTTTGAAACACATTTGCAGTTATTTCTGAAGTCCAATAATTGACATTTAATACGTCAATCAAGTTAGAAATATCATTATTCTTCTTAGAATCATCTGCTAGACTTTGATTATTTTCTAAATAAAATTCAAGACTAGCTAATGGTAATAAATTTTTGTTTTTATTATATTTCATTTATATAAAAGTACAACTCAAAGCCATACTAAGCAATGGCGGCTATTCATTTAACTTATAGTGGTATCATATTTTAAAATAATGTTGAGCCATATCTAGAGGTATTCTGTTAGCCAACTCGCTATGGTTTTTGTTATATTTAATCAACTAACAGAAATTCCATTCAGTATCAAAATAGTTCAACAACTAAATAAGGACTTTTTAATTTCAAAACTATGTTTGTCGTCTTAAGCGTATCACTATCATGTACATCATATTTTACCAAGATGCTATATCTGCAAACAAGACATAATCAATGAAGAATAATAAAGAAAGATGAAACGATCAAAGTCAAAAATAAAATGTGGATTTAAATGAAAGAGAAAATTGTTATTGCGGGTGCTACTGGTTTTATTGGTCGTTGGATCATAGAAACATTTGCCAATGAGTATGATATAATTGCTCTAACAAGAAAAATAATAAAACCCTCATTAAACACTACAGTTGAATGGCGAAATGTAGATTTATATTCTATCAGCAATACTGAGAAAGCTCTAGAAGGAGCTGATTATGCGATATACTTAGTGCACTCCATGCAGCCATCGACCAGATTGAATCAAAGCAGTTTTGAAGACACTGATTTATTGTTGGCAGACAATTTTTCAAGAGCTGCAGAAAAAAACAAGGTGAAACAAATCATTTATATTGGAGGCATTGTTCCAAAAAACCAACACCTCTCAAAGCACCTTAGTTCTCGGTTAGAAGTAGAAAAAATTTTAGGTTCAAGAAATACTCCTTTAACTTCAATAAGAGCGGGAATTATTATTGGACCTGGTGGCTCATCATTCAAAATCATAACCAATCTTATTAATAATCTACCCATTATGATCTGCCCCAAATGGACTTTATCCATGAATCAACCCATAGATGTTTTTAACGTATTAGAAATTGTACGTAAATCGCTAGGAGAGATAGGTTGTTATGATAAAATTTTTGAAGTAGGGGGTAGATCCAAAATGACCTACCTCAATTTGATTAAAATAACGTCTGAATTAATGGGTAAAAAAAGATATATTTTTTCAATTCCTTTTTTTTCTTTACACTTTTCAAAATGGTGGGTATCTCTATTTTCATCTTCAAGTACAAATTTTGTTTCCCCTCTTGTAGAGAGTTTAAAGTATGAAATGTTGCCCAATCAAGAGGATATAAAACAATTTAAATTGAAATTAATCCCCACTGAAAACAGTATAAAAAATGCCTTGAGTATGGAAGCCCCAAAAATGCCGGCCTTCATAGCTCCAAAAGAGGAGAAAAACACAGTAAGGAGTGTACAAAGAATATATAATCCTTCAAAAAAAGACGCTCAATGGGTGGCCAATTTCTATCCCGTATGGCTTTCTAAGCAATTTGCTCAAATAATTAAATCTAAATTTGATGGTGAATATTTGAGTTTTACTTTTTTTGGAATAAAATTTTTAGAGTTGAGATTAATTGAAAACAGAAGTGCCCTAGACAGACAACTGTTCTACATCACTGGGGGCCTTCTGACAAAAAGGACAGAATTAGGATGGCTCGAATTTAGATCTTTGTTTGATAATGAATACATTGTTGTGGCCATTCATGAATACGTTCCAAGATTACCTTGGTATTTGTATAGATATACTCAAGCAAAAATTCACTTATATGTAATGAAATTGTTCGAGAATGCTTTAGCCCAACAAAAGTGAACAAAGTGCCTTTAATCTAAACAAAATGTTTTCTATAAGGATGTGTCCCTCCAAAGGAAGGAACATATTTTCTTATCTCCTGTTTGATAAACCCTTAATCTTAAGCTAAAAAAACAAGCTAGTTAATCACAACCCCAATATGAATAATCGCTAGAAGTAAAGGAATTATCTCTCGTAAAAACAATATCACCTACATCCGTATATTCACCGTCTATAAATTCATCGATAGTGAGAAGTAGGATCGAATCCTTTATTTTTAGGGTGTATTTGTCGTGTTCGTCACAATACTGATTACCGTTTGTAAAATCTGGGTTCTCACAAGATTCTGTATAATTTATAATGACCACTAATTTCTCTGGTGAATTGGTTTCAAAAAAAACCATGGCATCGTCACCACCCCAATCAATATTACCTTCCTTCAAGGTGTTTTGTTGAGTATCACAATCTGCAGTGCTTCCATTATAACGTTGCTTTATTGTTAATGCATCACCTTTAATAAATATGATTGCCTCTAGGGTTTCGTTTTGTAGAGTCCAAAATGAATCATCAAATAATTCTGTGAGGGTTTCATTGGTCTCTCCCTTTTCCTCTTTAGAACAAGAAAAAACAAGTAGTATCAAAAAGAAGATTAAAAGTAGCTTTTTCATATCATTTTTTATTTTGTCTAAATGCATCCGCATTGAATCTTGCCGGAGTTTGTCCAACTCTTCTTCTCATTGTTGTGGGGCTATAGTAAATGTGAAGGTTTCCTTCAATCTAATTCCTTTTATTGATATTATAATTCTAATGGGTTCTTTTGCGTTTAGAATGGCATTAAAAATCTTTTGTTTTGTTTCAAAGTCTTCCACTTTTGATGCAGCTTCCACATATGCTTTACTTCTGGGTTGTATGCCTGTGATCTTAGTATCAAAGGCCATCACTGTTTTCAACTTTGTTTCATTGAATAGTTCCATGCTAAACCTTATTTTTTTAATGTCACTAAAATCTACTGAATCCTTTAACTCTACTTTATAAATGGAAAATGCTATAGTACCCAAATTAGAGCCGTCATCCCCCTTTTTATATCTTGTTTTGGCAGTGATTTTTGAGTTTGTTGTATACGAATTTGTATACCACCCTTCCGAATAATTCAATAGCTGTTTGCCGATTGGATTGCCTCCGCCGTCAGTTATTTCATATTCTTTAAAAAGGGATTGCGAGAAAACATTGACTGATATGAGAAATGTCAATAAAATACAATAATTCATATGCTAAAGGTAACTATTTGTATGATCATTATTATTGAAATGGAACCCAATATTGTATGAAGATAACCGAGGGATCTAATCTGGTTGACTACCCTCATTAATTGTATTATTTCAGATGGAAAAATCGTTTCTTAAAAAACCAAAAAGAGCTTTTCTAACACAATAGGAAATAAAGATCCTATTCTACATTAGGCACTTTAGAAAAACGCCTCTCATAGATAATTTGTGCCATTTCTAAAAATGGTGGAGGGGCATCACTATCTTTAATGATCTGCAATAAATCCTTTTCAGATTTTGCAATTAAAGCCTCTTCAATTAAACTCAAACTGTACTTTTGTTTATTTATTATTGGTCAATATATAAAAATATCAGTAAATAGTTAAACAAAATAGAGGGTGAATTATAATTTGCTAGCTCAGTGACCTCCTTCGTTTATTTTTAGATTTTTTTATACGATTGATACTTATTAACCATAACCCGATTACAATGAATATAAAAGAAATTGCACAAAGAGCATATGACTTATTTAACCCAGGAGATATGGAAACTTTCTTTAGCAAAATCGTCCATGATGATATGATATAGACCCCCAGCAATAGCCACTCCTTGGGCACTACTGAAAAGAGTGTCAGGAATTGGAGATGGACAAGATTATAAATTCAATTATTTTTGGGTTCATGCTTTCGATAATATTGACCAAATGGTTGCCCATAAAAACAATCCCTTTTGGACAAAATTTGAAGAAAAGTTTGGATTTAAAATAGTAAACTCAAAGGCAATGGCATTTCAAAAAGTGGCATCTATTATTTTATGATTCAAGATGAATTTAGTGCTGACCCTGGAAAATATATCCTCTTGAATGATGGTAAAGCGAATAATATCCATACCGCCACTGACCTTGGAAAAGAAACAGGTGAAATTTTTAAATAATTTGCCAAATGGTTTTACTCATAGAAATGTAAGTGAAGTTATAGTTCAAACAAAAACAAAAAACTAATCTCGCTAGTACGTTCAACTTAGCTTCAAAAATTTTAAATAGCAACCCTCTAAAATCTCTAATTATCAATTTATTTTTTACATTTACGTTTATATAATTCCCATTTCTAAACTTTTACCAAGAGCTTACATTTGGGTCTTCATACTATATTTTTTGTGGATAAATGAAATAGACGTGCGTTTGGCTAGTTCTTTGGGTTGGCTATACCCATAAATAGACCGACCGTTAAAGGGTTAGTAACACTTTAATTTAGAAACAAAAAAAGTATGCGAACAACAGCTTTAATTACCCTTATTTTTTTAACAAGTTGTGGAAGTAATAATAATGAAACCATTGTAAGTCGGCTCATTACTAATTACAAAAACATTGAACTTCCAGCATCCTATGCAATCGCTTTCGATGCCACTTATTTTACAAAATATCAATCGTATGACTACAATGATGTAAATGGT
>NTKF01000028.1 GCA_002457295.1 Flavobacteriales bacterium MED-G22 | reverse complement strand
TAAACCTCCCCATTGTTGCCATCTTGGAGTCCCAGTTGTTGCCTTATTCATCAATATTCCATTGAGATAAACCAATTGATTTGAATTGTCTAATCCGCGCAAACGATAAAAGGTAGCACTAAACTGAAATGCTGCTGTGTTAAGGAATAAATTTTTTCTGGCTTGGAGAATACTACCAATTTGTTGGCGGTCAAAGGATTCCATAGCATCCTCAAAAAGCCCCATGTCTTCAGCAGAAAAAATGGGCCAATCCAATTCTTGCTGCGGCACAATCCAATTTCCTAAATCAAGTGGAAGCATATTGAAAGGAATCTCTTGAATTGTTATACTCTCTGAAATGACTAATAAAAGTCCTTGTTTTTTCTCTGCAGGCAAATTCAATACAAAATCTCCATTGCTGTTTGATACAGAAGAAAAAGTGGTTCCGCTTACTTGAAGAGTCAATCCTTGTATTGGATTACCAAAGGCTGAAAGTAATCGCCCTCTTAGGGGTAACTCTTGGGACCAAATTTGCCCACAGAAGAACATGAAGAATAAGAATAGGGTCTTCATAAGTAAGTAGGTTTGAAAATTAAATATTTGATTTATTTTTGAAAAAACCAAATCAAAATGCGCTTCTTACTCCCCATTGTTTTGTTTTTCATTTATTTAGGCCACGCTCAAGAATATCGATTATTTTGTGTAGGGTTCTATAATGTTGAAAATTTTTTTGACGCTGTAGATGATCCTAAAACTTTTGATGACGACTATACTCCAAATGGCAGAAAGAGTTGGACAAATGCTTCTTTTAGACAAAAAGCAGTTCTTATAGCTTCTGTTATTGATGCTTTAAAAAACAACCCTTCACAAAAGCCCCTCTACTATTAGGCCTAGCCGAAATAGAAAATAGAACGGTTCTGGAAGCCCTACTAAATACGAATGAATTAGTACCTTATGGGTATAGTATTATACATTTTGATTCCCCAGACAGAAGAGGTATTGACGTCGCTTTACTCTACCAATCTCAGCTATTTCATATTGATTTTGCTAAAAAATATCGTTTGCGTTTACAGTCAGAAAGCAAACAATATTTTAACACAACACGTGATCAATTGGTAGTTAGTGGATTTCTGGAAGGAAAACCTTTAGTGGTTATGGTCAATCATTGGCCGTCTCGACGAGGGGGTGCTAAAAGGAGTGCTCCATTAAGAATGGCTGCGGCAAGATTGCAAAGTAGAATTAAAGATTCTTTGGAACGACTCACTCCCAAACCTCAAATTATTGTTATGGGTGACTTTAATGACAACCCTGATAATAAGAGTGTACGGCTTTTAACCCAACCTCAAAAAAGTTTGGTAGAAGAATATAATGAGCCCCTTTTTAATGCCATGACTACGCTCTACACAAAAGGGGTTGGCTCGCTTGCTTACAACGACCGCTGGCATTTGTTTGATCAAATTTTATTGAGTGAGTCTTTCAAATCTAGGGATCACCTTTTTTATTTGACTACTAAAATCTTTAATCCTCTCTATTTACAAACGCCAGAAGGCCGATATAAAGGCTATCCCTATAGAACCACTCAAAAAGGGCAATTGCTCAATGGCTATTCTGATCACTTTCCTGTTTATGTTGTTTTAGGATTAGAATTATAAAAACAGGGAAACACCCTTTTTTTAAAACCTATACATCAATGCAAGTGTATAATTACGTCCTAGTTGTCCATGCTGTGATACTTGAATTTTACATAAAAAGTTTTCCTTCAGAGAATCACCGTGGTAAAACTTATTCCTCTACAACCTCCGGATAGAGAAAATGATTGTAGGGAAATCGGGTCACATGAATTTTTCGAACCGCTTGATAGACCTTTTGTCTAAATATCTCTAAGTTTTCTCTGCTCTTTGCAGAAATGAAAAGTGTATTTCCATTCATACGGTGCATCCACGTTTGTTCCCATTCCTCTATACTAAAATGTTTTGTGGATTTTTGGATGGTCAAATCGGATTTATCCCAAGGTTCTGCGTGGTAGGAGTCGATTTTATTGAAGACAATAAGGGTAGGCTTATCTAAACATCCAATTTCTTTCAAAATTAGGTTGACAGAATCAATATGTGTCTCAAAATTTGAATGAGCAATGTCTACTATATGTAAAAGCAAATCAGCCTCTTTCACCTCATCGAGGGTACTTTTAAAAGATTCAACTAGTTGTGTAGGTAATTTTCTGATAAAGCCAACTGTATCACTAAGTAAAAAGGGTAGGTTTCCTAATACCACCTTGCGAACGGTCGTATCTAAAGTAGCAAAAAGTTTGTTTTCTGCGAACACTTTACTCTTGGCTATAACATTCATTAAGGTAGACTTACCTACATTCGTATAACCCACCAAAGCTACCCTCACTAGTGCCCCACGATTGCCTCTTTGAGTAGCCATTTGTTTATCTATAAAGACCAATTTCTTTTTTAATAAGGCAATTTTATCTCGTACGATACGCCGGTCCGTTTCAATCTCTGTTTCACCAGGGCCACGCATTCCGATACCCCCCCTTTGACGTTCTAGATGCGTCCAAAGTCCTTTCAAGCGGGGTAATAAATATTCATATTGAGCAAGTTCAACCTGTGTTCGGGCATAGCTGGTTTTAGCTCGTTGAGCAAAAATATCTAAAATCAAGCCGGTCCGATCTAGAATTTTGCACCGCAACAACTTTTCGATATTTCCTTGTTGAGCTGGGGATAATTCGTCATCAAAAATTACGGTAGAAATTTCATGTGCCTTCACAAATCGAGCTACCTCCTCCATTTTACCCGATCCTATAAAAGTTTTTGGGTGAGGCACCTCAATGCGTTGCACAAACCGTTGGCAAACTTCTCCACCTGCTGTATGAGATAAAAAAGCGAGTTCATTTAAAAACTCATTTGATTGCTCGCTATCTTGGTTGGAATTGACAATACCCACCAAAATAGTTTTTTCTAATTCTAAATTTTTTTGTTCAATCATGGGTTGGGGTCCATGTTTTTAGTTCTGTTTTATAGCCATCAAAAACTGCATAAGTGTCATGTACAATCCAATCACCTAAGTTAAAATAGGTGGCGCCATCATCTATAGAAATATTAAGAGGCAAATGGCGATGACCAAAAATGTAGTAGTGCCGTTTTTTTTCTTTTTCTTTTTCTTGACAATAATGAACAAGCCATTCTTTATCGTTCCCTAAAAAATGGGGCGTTTCTTCTCCAGAAATCATTTTATTTTTAAGAGATAAATATTGACCAAGCCCTATCCCCCAGCGGGTAGGTAAGCATCTAAATAAGGCTTGTGCCAAAGGATTAGTAAAAACTCTTTTCATTCTTTTGTAGCCATTGTCACCTGGGCCTAAACCATCTCCATGACCGATGAGAAAGGTTTTGTCATTCCAGATCATTTCAAGCGGTGTATGGTGTACGGGTATGTTTAATTCTACTTCAAAGTAGTCCTGCATCCAAAGATCGTGGTTTCCAACAAAGTAATGGATTCTTATTCCCGCATCGGCCAGCTCTGCGAGTTTGCCTAATACACGAACAAACCCTTTAGGAACAACTTTTTTATATTCTATCCAAAAATCAAAAAGATCACCAAGGAGATAGAGAGCATGTGCATCTTTAGCTATAGTGTCAAGCCAATTGATAAACTTCAGCTCTCTTATTCTACTTTCTTTACCATTTGGGGCTCCAAAATGTTGATCAGAAGCAAAATAAATTTTTTTATTCTTTGGAAGAACCATTTCAACTAATTGCCTGCTCTAAATCCGCAATTAAATCGCGAACATCTTCTATACCGACACTAAGACGAACTAGGGCATCTACCACACCACTTTCTTCTCTAATCGTTTTTGGAATTGAGGCATGGGTCATACTTGCTGGATGACCGGCCAAACTTTCTACACCCCCCAATGATTCAGCAAGGGTAAACATTTCTAAACGTTCTACAATTTTTATTGCCGCATCATAATCAGCTCCTTTAGTGACAAAAGAAAGCATGCCACCAAAATCTTTCATTTGTTTTTTGGCAACATGGTGGTTCGGATGATTTTCAAAGCCCGGCCAATAAACCTTTTCAATTTTTTGATGCTCATTCAAAAAATGAGCAATAGCAGCTGCATTTTCACAATGCCTTTGCATTCGTACGGAAAGTGTTTTGATTCCTCTCAATGTCAAAAAACAATCCATTGGGCCAGGAACAGCCCCACTGGCATTTTGAATAAAGGCTAAGCGCTCGGAAAGGTCAGCATCATTAACCACTAAACTACCTAAAATTAGATCAGAATGACCCCCTAAATATTTAGTAGCAGAATGCATTACAATATCTGCTCCCAAAGTTAAGGGCTGCTGAATATAGGGTGAGGCAAAGGTATTATCTACGGCAACGAGGATGTTATTTTTTTTAGCAATAGCCGCTATGGCTTCAATATCCACTACTTGCATGGTGGGGTTTGTGGGTGTTTCTACCCAAATAAGTTTTGTTTTATTTGAAATCGCTGCCACTATATTTTCGCTGCTTTGCATATTCACAAACTTAAATTGAAGTCCAAGAGGTTTAAATATTGTTGTGAATAAGCGATAGGATCCTCCGTAGAGATCATTGGTAGAGATGACTTCATCTCCTGGGCGAAGCAATTTCATCACGGCATCCATAGCAGCAAGGCCAGAGGCAAAAGCCAAACCATGTTCACCATTTTCTATACTTGCAAGCCCCTGTTCCAATGCTTTTCTTGTTGGGTTATGCGTGCGGCTATATTCAAACCCTTGATGCCCTCCCGGGGTTGTCTGTGCATATGTAGAAGTTTGATATATCGGAGGCATAACAGCTCCATAGGCTTTATCTGGTGCTTGTCCACCATGGATTGTAGCGCTATTGAAATGCATTTTTTTCTTCATAAACTATTCAAATTTGCCCCTGTAAAGGTATTGCAAATTCCAGAAATGCCTTCTCTGTTCTATAAAAATGATTTTCTTTGCAGTATCAATTCTTAGTGATGCCTGTTTTTTATTATTTAAGTAGTTGTTCCACCTGTAAAAAAATTCTCAAAACGCTTCCGCTTACTGTAAATATTCAGCAAGTCGATATTAAAAAAAACCCTCTAGACGAAGTTCAACTGGAGCAATTATATAAACTGTCTGGGAGTTACGAAGCGCTTTTTAGCCGGCGAGCACAACTTTATAAAAAACGTAATTTGAAAGACCAAAAGCTAGGTGAAAAGCAATACAAGCAATTATTACTCGAGCATTATAGTTTTCTAAAAAGACCTGTTTTGTGTTATGATAGACACATTTTCATAGGCAACAGTCCTGAGGTAGTTGCCGCTGCCAATGCCTTTTTAAATGAGCAGTAGAAATCTTGCCCTTCTGGCCGCCCTTGGGGCCACTACCATTTATGGTCTTAACCATACTGTCGCTAAAGTAGTAATGCCAAATCATATAGGTGCTTTTGGATTTATTATGTTACGGGTTTTAGGGGCATCCATTTTGTTTTGGATGGTGAGCCCTTTTTTTCCGAAAGAACGAGTTTCTAAAAAAGATTTTAAACGCCTTTTTATCGCAGCTCTTTTTGGTATGTGCATCAATATGCTTATGTTTTTTAAAGGGCTAGAACTTTCTACACCTATCAATAGTGGTGTCATAGTCACGCTCACTCCAATCATAATTTTAATTTTATCTGCTCTCTTTTTAAAAGAACGGCTAACAACACTTAAAGTAATCGGCATAGTTTTGGGTTTCATAGGAGCACTGGCATTAATTTTTAACAACACTCCTACGCAAACCCCAAATGCTCCCAATATTCCGTTAGGGAATATAATGCTCCTTATCAATGCAACCTGTTTTGGTGCTTATTTGGTAATTATAAAACCCCTAACACAAAAATACCATACCGTTACGCTAATGAAATGGATTTTTCCCATTGGTATAGTCTTAACTTTTCCTGTCACTATCAATGAATTTCTAGCAGTCGATTGGTCTAATTTACCCTTTGATGCTCTTTGGCGCATGGGTTATGTCGTGTTAGGGACTACTTTTTTTGCTTATTTTTTAAATGTATTCGCGCTAAAAACGCTAAACGCAACTACTATTGGAGCTTTTACCTACTTACAACCTTTGTTAGCCATTTTATATGCCCTATTTACAGGCAACGATCAATTGGACTGGATCAAAGTGTTGGCTTGTTTTATGGTTTTTCTAGGTGTCTATTTGGTCTCTAAAAAACGACAACAAAAAATAATTTCTGAGTAGAAACAGTCAAACACTCTATTTACTTCACACGAACTGTTTGTCTAGTTATTGTCTAGGTGTTTTGGTTTTATGTTCGAGTTTCGTGTATCCGCAGGGGTCAATTTTTTAAAGTCTTTTGTTTTTGGGAGGGCTTCAAAATGAACCCACATCTCTTTTGGCAAAGGAGCTAGCTTTCTTGAGTTAAGATCAATCCAACCCCCCATCATTTTACATTGAGCTACATTTTTTCCTTCACTGTTATAAAAATTATGGACAAATGAAAAGAAGGCTCCATGATCACTCAGCCCAGCTAATTCGCAAGAAACACGAATAGTATCATCGGGTAGGACTTCTTTAAAATAGGTTAGGCTTTCATTAAAAATAATAGGGCCAATGTCCATTGCCATCAAACTTTTATGTGTTAGACCCAGGGTGTTTAAAAGACCCATTCTTGTTTCTGAAGCATAGCCTAAATAAGTGACATTGGCAAGATGACGATTCGCGTCTAAATCATTCCAGCGTATTTCAAAAGATTTTAAAAACAAAGTATATTTTTTTTATAAAGCTATTCTTTTCTATTTTTAGAAAAAATTAAAAGGGATGAAAAAAATAGTTGGCTTCGTTTTTCTTGTGCTATTGTTTAGTTGCGGAGAAACTCAAAAAGAGAAAAAGGGATTTGAATATAATCGAACCCAAAAAGAAGAAAAAATGAGTTCTGGTGCTACAACTAACGAGGCAGTACCAGTTGACTTAAGCAACAAAGGCATTGGTCCTATCAAAGAAATGGAATGGCCAGAAACTATAGATGCTACCCTAGTTTCAACAGGCGAAACAGCTTTCAAACAAAAGTGTATGGCATGTCATATGCCTAACAGAAAACTGATAGGTCCCGCCATGCAAGGCCTATTTGAGCGGCGCAGCCCTGAATGGGTAATGAATATGCTTTTGAATCCCACTGAAATGTTAAAACAGGATCCTACAGCAATTGCTCTTCTCAAAGAATACAATAATGTGATGATGATCAATCAAAACCTCACGCAAGAAGAGGCCAGAGCTATTACAGAATATTTGAGAACGTTATAGCGACCAGGCTTTACCGCCAGTTGCTTCCATAAGATCTACACAACCTTTTTGCTGACCTGGGATAGGTGCATATGCCATTACATTTTCACCAATGTACTCATTAGTTTTAAATGCTCTGATAGTAAAACTACGCAATTGACGTGCAAATTTTGCTGCTTGTTCTTCTCCTTCGGGAGTCTTTCCTTTTAAATATTTAGATAGTTGCCCATCTAATTCTTCAACACTCACAGCATCAATTGATGATTTTCCAGTGCTTTTTAGGGTTTGGGCTACAAAGGCATCTGCAGAATTTCGAATCCCTTTTTGACGATCTTCATTCAGAACTGCGTCAATGTAAGCATCTGAAAATGCAGCAAGTTTTAACGATTTGGCACCAGGTATATCGGTCTCCGGTATTATAAGTTCCATCAACTCGTTAATCATATTCCATTGTGAGGCAGCAAAAAACTTTGGTGTCCACGATGGTGCTGTTTGGCAGCTTTGAAATAGACTTGAGATTGCGGGTGTGGTAGCAACAGCTCCAAGGCCCCATCCCATGTTTTGCAATACTTTTCTTCTATCCATTGTACTAATATGTTTAAATTTTTATAAGTTTATTTTTTTCAATTCTTCGACGGCAAAATTAGCTGCTCTTGCCGTTAGCGCCATGTATGTCAATGAAGGGTTTACATTTCCTGCAGATGTCATAGCAGCTCCGTCAGTAACAAAAACATTAGGCACACCATGCACTTGATTGTTTGCATTCAATACAGATGTTTTAGGATCGCGTCCCATTCGGGCTGTTCCCATTTCATGTATTCCATTACCTAAAATGTATTCACTGTCATTTATCCTGACATTTTTAGCTCCTGCTGCCTCTAACATTTCAGCAGCTTGTTGACCCATGTCTTTTCTCATGTTCAATTCATTTTCTTTGATGCCTGCGTCAAAGGTGACGGTAGGGAGACCCCATTCATCAAGTTTGTCATAATTGAGCACCATTTTATTTTCGTGATAAGGCAACACTTCCCCAAAACCAGTCATACCTAATGACCAACTGCCGGGTTCTGTTAAAGCTTCTTTGAATTCCGCACCATAACCAAGTTCAGCCACTTTTGAAGACCAACCTCCTCGACCTCCGCCGCCTTGATAACCATATCCACGTATAAAATCTTTTTGATTAGTGGCTCCTCCAATATTTCGAAAGCGTGGCACATATATACCGTTAGGTCTTCTACCAGTATAGTATTTGTCTTCATATCCTTCCATTAAACCTTCAGCACCAACTTGAAAATGGTGATCCATCAAATTGTGTCCTAATTCTCCTGAATCATTTCCCATTCCGTTAGGAAAACGGTCTGATTTAGACTGCATCAATATGGAAGATGAAGCTACCGCAGAAGCGCAGAGAAAGATTACTTTTGCTTTAAACTCAATAACTTCCTTTGTCTCAGCATCAATAACCCGAACTCCTGTTGCTCTTTTCTGATCAGCATCATATAGCACTTCAGACACAACAGAATGGGGTCTGAGGGTCATATTACCTGTTGCTTCAGCCATAGGCAAGGTGGAAGAGTTACTACTAAAATAAGCTCCAAATGGGCATCCTCTCCTACAGCGGTTTCGAAATTGGCAATTGATTCTTCCTGCTCCTGGTTTTTCGCCTTCAGTGATGTGTGCCACCCTTCCAATGGTGACAATACGGTCTTTATATTTTTTGTTTACTGCAGTTTTGAGGTCATGCTCAACACAATTGAGTTCCATTGGCTTTAAATAATTGCCGTCAGGAAATTGAGGCAAACCTACGTTTTCGCCACTCACCCCAATATGTTCTTCCACATAATGATACCATGGTGCTAGGTCTTTATAGCGAATGGGCCAATCAATTGCAATTCCGTCTTCTGCGTTGGCCTTGAAGTCAAAGTCTGTGAGGCGATAAGATTGTCTTCCCCAAGTAAGTGATCTCCCTCCTACATGATATCCACGAATCCAATTGAATTTTTGGACTTCATTGTAAGGATGTTTTAGGTCATCAACAAATAAATGGCTAGTTGAGACACTATTGACATAGTTCGTTCTGCTTTGTTTTGGTTGTCTTTTTCTGATCTCTTTGGTGATTACATCTCCGTGTTCATAATCCCAAGGATCATCATTCATTGTGGTGTAATCTTCAATGTGTTTGAGCATTCTTCCTCGCTCAAGAACTAGTGTTTTTAACCCTTTTTCACACAATTCTTTCGCAGCCCATCCACCGCTGACACCTGTGCCAACGACTATTGCGTCAAATTCATTCTCCATGTAATACTTAATTTTGCTTGTTTTTACTTCTGGTATTATCAAATATAGAGAAATTCTATAACCTTGGTAATAATTTCATTACATTTCGATAATAATTCGGACAACATTAAACAGAAACTAAAATGAATAGAGAAACTTTTTTAAAACAACTTTGTTATGCAGGGGTAGGTGTTTCTTCTTTAAGCATGATTTCTTGTAAGAATAAACCTACTGAAAAAATGGTGGCTGAAACCCCAGCTATGTTTTTTAAATTAAGCCTAGCACAGTGGTCACTCCACCGCTCAATAAGGGAAGACGGCCTAAATCCTTACGAGTTTGCAAAATTAGCAAAAGGGTGGGGATTTGAAGGCCTAGAATATGTCAGCAGATTCTATGCTGATCTTTTTGACCCCAACAATATAGAAAAAGGGATGCAGGAATTCATAACAAAATCAAATCTTGAAGCTCAAAAACACGGAATGGAAAATTTACTCATCATGATAGATGATGAGGGTGATCTTTCTTCTTCTAACGAAAAAGAAAGAGTTCAGTCCATTGAAAACCACAAAAAATGGATCAAAGCAGCAAGTGCTATGAATTGCCATTCTGTTCGATTAAATCTTTATGGTGAAGAGGACCCTGACCTTTGGAAACAAAACAGTATTGCCAGTTTAAAAGCGCTTGCCACTTTTGCAGCGCCCTATAACATCAATATTATTGTAGAAAATCATGGAAATTTGACCTCAAAAGCCGATTTGTTAATGGAAGCAATTAATGGGGCTGACATGTCAAATTGTGGTACACTTCCCGATTTTGGAAATTTTTGTATCGAAAAAGATTCCAATGATGCTTGTTTAAATGAGTACGATCGTTACAAAGGCACAACGGAAATGATGCCTAAGGCCTTTGGGGTGAGTGCTAAATCACACGATTTTGATTCTGAAGGCAATGAAAAAAACACTGACTACATGCGAATGCTCAAAATTGTGAAGTCTTCAGGCTATTCTGGTTTTATTGGAGTAGAATATGAGGGTAGTGAGCTTTCAGAAGTGGAGGGTATTAAGGCTACAAGGGATCTTCTTTTAAAGGTGGGAGCTCAAGTCTGAGGTGAAAATAGGCGTTAAAATCCAGCTAGCCACAATGATGTTCCTCGAGTTTTTTATTTGGGGGGGCTGGTATGTTACGATGGGAACCTATCTAACACAAACTTTTAGCGCTAGTGGAATTGATTTAGCCCTAGCTTACGAAACCCAGTCCATAGGAGCGCTAATTGCTCCTTTTATTATAGGACTTATTGCAGATCGCTATTTTGCTGCTCAAAAATTGCTTGGTGTATTGCATCTTTTAGGGGGTGTATTGCTTATTGTAGCTGCCAATCAAAATTCTTTTTCGTTATTCTACCCCTTTGTATTGTCGTACATGATTTTATTCATGCCAACGCTTGCGCTGGTCAATGCAGTAGCATTTAGGCAAATGAAAGATCCTTCTGAAGAATTTGCTGCTATCAGAACTCTAGGTACACTTGGGTGGATCGCTGCGGGCCTTGCAATAGGCAAGTTGGGTTGGGAAAAAACATTAAGTCTTGAAAACACTTTTATTATGGCAGGTGCGGCCTCCATTCTTTTAGGGTTATACAGTTTCTTTCTCCCAAACACCCCCCCTCATAAAGATAAAAACGAAAAAATCAATCTTAAATCTCTCCTAGGACTTGAATCATTAGCCCTATTGAAAGATCGATCCTATCTTTTATTTTTTATCACCTCTGTCTTAGTCTGTATTCCATTAGCATTCTATTATCAACACGCTAATCAATTCTTAAACGAGTTGGGCATGGAAGCGGCAGCATCAAAAATGGCATTAGGGCAATTTTCAGAATTGCTTTTTTTACTTGCTCTACCTCTCTTTTTGAAGCGGTTTGGTTTTAAGCTCACTTTAATTATCGGGCTTCTTGGATGGGGAATTCGCTATCTGCTATTTGCCTTTGGCAACATTGAAACAAGCAGTTGGATGCTTTTTTTAGGAATTGTTCTCCATGGGATATGCTATGATTTTTTCTTTGTTTCAGGACAAATTTATACAGATGCCAAAGCAGGAAAAAAATACAGAAGTGCTGCACAAGGGCTTATTACCCTTGCCACTTACGGTTTAGGCATGTTAATAGGCTTCAGAATAGCGGGTGCTCTCACTGACCATTATATTCTTCCTACTGGTCATGATTGGGAACAAATATGGCTCAAACCTTCCATTTTTGCATTTACACTTTTAATCTTATTTTTATTTACTTTTAGAAACAAACCAATAAACAATAAAACAACATGAATAAAATTAGACATGGTATTTTAGGTGGGGGTGGCGATTCTTTGATAGGAGTGCTTCACCGCGTAGCCGCACATATGTATGATCGATATGAGATTGTAGCTGGCGTTTTTAACCCTAACTATGAAGAAAACGTTGCCTTTGCCAAGCAAATAGGGGTCAATACTGACCGCGTATATAAAGATTTTGATGAATTTATAGCCGTAGAAAGCCAAAAGCCAGAAGACGAACGCTTAGAAGTAGTTTCAGTGCTTACTCCCAATGTGTTACACTATCCTATGGCTAAAAAACTTTTAGAAAATGGATTTAATGTTATTTGTGAAAAACCACTGACAACTTCTTATGAAGATGCCCTTGAATTGGCTGCCCTTCAAAAGAAACACAATGCAGTCTTTGCAGTTACCTATACCTATACGGGTTATCCAATGGTACGCCATATGAAACAACTAATCGCTGATGGTGTGTTGGGAGAAATTCAAAAGGTAGATTTGCAATATTACCAAGGGTGGATCAACCCTGTTATTCACGACAGAGAAAAACGTAAAAGTGTTTGGCGATTAGATCCCAAAGTAGCTGGAATAAGCTCTTGTGTTGGTGATATTGGAACCCATGCCTTTCATATGGTTGAGTATTTAACTGGAATGGAGGTCAAAGAGATTTTAGCCGACTTAAATATGCTTTATGAAGACAATCCATTAGATATAGATGGCACAATACTAGTACGCTTTTCTGATACAGTAAAAGGTGTATTACGGTCTAGTCAAATTGCTACTGGTGAAGAAAATGGTCTTACCGTAGCAATTTATGGAAGAAAAGGAGCATTTAGATGGGAACAAGAAAACCCAAACTATCTATATCACCTTAAAGACGATGAACCACGTCGTGTAATAAAACCCGGAAACGCTTATGCTTCTGATTTTGCTAATGACGGAACCAAACTCCCCGCTGGTCATCCTGAAGGTATTTTCGATGCCATGGGCAACATCTATCGAGGAGTAGCAAAAGCGCTTCGAGGAGAAAAGGCCTTCAATGGAGAATATCCTACCCTCTATGAAGGCGCACGTGGAATGAATTTTATAGAATCTGTAGTAGCATCACATAAAAACGGAAACACATGGCAAAGCTTGGACAATCAATGAAAACAATCAAAGGCCCGGGAATATTTTTAGCGCAATTTGTAGATAACAAAGCGCCTTTTAATTCGCTAGACGGTATGTGCCAATGGGCAGCTGATTTAGGCTATAAGGGTGTTCAGATTCCCACTTGGGAAAACTTTTTAATCGATCTTGACAAAGCCGCAGAAAGCAAAACCTATTGTGACGAATTAAAAGGAAAAATAAATTCGTATGGACTTGAGATCACAGAACTTTCTACACACTTGCAAGGTCAGCTCGTTGCGGTGCACCCTGCCTACGATCTAATGTTTGACAATTTTGCTCCTGATCAAGTTAAAAATAATCCAAAGGCACGCACAGAGTGGGCTATAGACGTGATGAAAAAAGCAGCACGTGCCAGTCAAAATTTGGGACTGACTACCCACGCTACCTTCTCTGGAGCGCTTTTATGGCACACATGGCATCCTTGGCCTCAACGTCCAGCAGGATTGGTTGAACTAGGATTTAAAGAATTAGCCAACCGTTGGCTACCCATTCTTGACGTTTTTGATGAATGTGGAGTGGATGCTTGTTACGAGATACATCCTGGAGAAGACCTTCATGATGGAGTCACTTTTGAACGCTTTTTAGAAGCGACAAATAATCACAAGCGCGTCAATATACTTTACGATCCAAGCCACTTTGTTTTACAACAATTGGACTATATAGAGTACATTGATCATTATCATGAATTTATAAAATCTTTTCACGTCAAAGATTCTGAATTTAAGCCCAATGGGAAAAAAGGAGCTTTTGGCGGATATGGTGATTGGATCGACCGCGCAGGGCGTTATCGCTCCCCTGGAGATGGTCAAATTGATTTTAAGACCATTTTTACGAAACTCACCGAATATGGTTGCGATGTTTGGGCTGTGATGGAATGGGAATGCTGTATTAAAAGTCCAGAGCAAGGGGCTAGAGAGGGAGCACCTTTCATCCAAAGCCACATCATTGAGGCTACTCAAAAAACCTTCGATGATTTTGCTGGAGGCGAAATTGACGAACAACATTTGAGAAATATTTTAAACCTTTAATTTTTTATTTGATGAAGCTTTTAACTCCTCTACTGATACTATATTTAATGTTTCTGTATGTAGCCGAAGCACAAACTGACCAAAATGAATGGGTTTCACTTTTCAATGGTGAAGATTTAGAGGGTTGGCACCTCTACAATTCTGAAAAAGAGCCCGTATGGATTGTTGAAGACGGGGCATTAGTTTTTGACCCTAGTAAAAAGCTAAAAGGAGATCCGTATCAAAACATTGTTACCGATAAAACCTTCACCAATTTTCAATTATCGATTGAATGGAACATCATGCGAAAAGGAAATAGTGGTGTTTTTTGGGCCGTAAATGAGGCACCAGAATTTGGCATGCCTTACAATACAGGACCTGAGATTCAGGTTATAGATAATAAGAGACACCCAGATGCAAAAGTACGTCCGAACTATCACCAAGCAGGCTCCCTCTATGATATGGTGCAACCCATTGCTGATATGACGCGACCTGCAGGAGAATGGAATCATTTTCTAATTACTATTGATTATAAAAACAATAAAGGAAGCGTAGATTTGAATGGCTCACGGATAGTTGAATTTCCACTTTATGGTGAGGAATGGCAAGACCTGATTGAAAACTCAAAGTTTAAATCGCCTAGCTTTAATGGCTTCGGAGAATTCCACACTGGTAGAATTGGACTGCAAGATCATGATGACAGAGTCGCTTATCGCAATATAAAAATTAAAGAACTTTAGTTTATGATTTATTCCATGACGGGTTTTGGAAAAGGAGAAACCCAGAGCGATACTCTTGGAATCAATGTTGAAATAAGGACACTAAATAGCAAAAGTTTAGATCTCAATCTGAGAACGCATAACAGCCTTCGTGAAATTGAACCCTTGCTTCGGAAAAAAATTTCAAACAGTTTAAGTAGAGGTAAAATAGATGTCTCAATCTATTTAGATTTTCAGGGGGAACAAGCACCTGCTAAAATAAATCAGGGAGTAGTTAAGAGTTATCTAGCTCAATTGGAGACCATTAGTGAGACTCCAGTAGAGCAGCTTTTACCTATTGCTATGCGCTTACCAGAGACTCTTTCAAACGAAAATAAAACCCTCGAAAAATCTACCCAAAATGCACTCTTTGAATTGTTAGATGAAGTGCTTCTAAAAGTTAATGATTTTAGAGCAGAGGAAGGAAAAGCTCTTGCCGTTGATTTAAAACACAGACAAAGTAACCTCACCAAGCTCTTAGTTGAAGTCAAACGATTAGACCCTGAAAGAGCCATATTAATTAAAGAGAAATTGCAAAAGGCTTTGGCAGAAATGACTTCTGAAAAAGATGAAAATCGTTTAGAACAAGAGTTGATATACTATGTTGAGAAGTACGATATCACTGAAGAAAAAGTGCGTTTAAAAAAACATTTGGCTTATTTTGAAGAGGTCTTGCAAAATGATTTTCCAAATGGGAAAAAGCTGGGGTTTATTTCTCAAGAAATGGGGCGAGAAATCAATACTATTGGTTCTAAAGCGAATCATGCTGCACTCCAAAAGGTGGTAGTGCAAATGAAAGACGAACTTGAAAAAATAAAAGAACAATTACTAAATGTTTTGTGATTGGATGTAGGTAAGCTTATTGTTTTTTCAGCACCCTCTGGGAGTGGTAAAACCACGCTCGTACATCATTTACTCAATGATAATTTACCCTTAGGCTTTTCCATTTCAGCAACATCAAGACTGCCTAGAAAAGGTGAGGTAAATGGTGAAGATTATTATTTCATTACAGAGCAAGAGTTCCAGCAAAAAATTGAAGAAAAGGCATTTGTAGAGTTTGAGGAGGTTTATGCAGGAACCTATTATGGCACTTATCAATCTGAAATTGAGCGTCTCTGGTCAGAAAACAAACATGTTTTATTTGATATTGATGTTGTAGGTGGACTCAATATTAAGCAGCAATTTCCAGATCAAACACTAGCTCTTTTTGTGAGTCCTCCGTCACTCATCGCTTTAGAACAAAGGTTGCGGTCTAGGGGTACTGAGACCGAAGAGAAAATAGCACAAAGGATGGAAAAATCTACCGAAGAAATGACCCGTGCCAAAGATTTTGATGTGATTTTATTGAATGATAATTTAGCTTTGGCTAAACAGGAAGCCTCTCGTTTGGTGAGAGAGTTCTTAAATTTATAAGAGATTAGCTATTTTTATCTCATGAAACGTGTTGGTTTATATTTTGGTTCATTCAACCCTGTTCATAATGGACATTTGGAAGTGGCTCACTATTTTTTGGAGAAATCACAAGTAGAGGTAGTCTGGTTTGTTTTGAGTCCACAAAATCCATTAAAAGCAAAAGACGATTTGTTGCCCAATGAAATACGCCTAGAGTTACTCAAACAAGCGCTTAGCGAAAGTAAATTCTATTCCGTTTGCCAGATTGAGTTTGAACGAGCTGCCCCTCACTATACTAACGAAACACTTGAAACCTTAGAAGAAAAGTATCCAAATTTTTCTTTCTCACTTTTATTGGGCGCAGATAATGTTGCACAATTTGATCGATGGAAAGACCATCAAAAATTAATGGATACCTATCCCATTTATGTCTATCCTCGGAAAAATTATTCGCTCAAAGAACCCTATTATAGTCATAAAAATATTATCCATTTAGAGGCTCCACTAGTTTCTTATTCTGCCACTGCCATTAGAGAGCTTTTAGATTCTGGAAAAAATGCTTCTCATCTTATGCCCAAAAAATGTTGGGAACTCATTCAAGCAAATAATTGGTTTATTAAGCATTAAGACTGTGGCTATTTTCTTATCATAAAAGCCCATCGATTAATTTAAATTCCAAGGACTATCTAATTGGTTTTTGGATTTAGTAAAATTTCCTCACTTAGCCTTTTAGTCAAGGCTTCACGACTCCATTTTATCAATTCAGGAAAATAATTAGTTGCCTCCTCTTTTTCATTAAATATTTTTTCAATAAATGCCACTATTTCTTTACTATCATTGGGCCTAATCATTTTTGAATTGCTCCCTTGTGCTAAAAATTTTCCAGCTGGAGAGTGCGGTTCCCCAATCGATAATACTGGATTTTGTGTGGCAAGATATTCTATTAATTTGCCGGATAGCATATTTTTATGAGCTCCTTCAAAAATAAAATTAAGGAGTAGATGAGCACTTTTCATTACCTCAACTACTTTTTCATGGCTCACATAACCCAAATAAACGATCTCCACTTCAGGTAAAGCCTCCTGAATTTCGTGAAGAATATGCTGGTCGATTGAACCCGCAAGGGTCCATCTAATGTTTTTCACCTTGTTTTTAAAAACAAAGTTTTGTATCGCATTTAATACTTCTCGATAAGCTTGGTTCTTCGTTAAGAGACCAGCGAAAACGAAATGAAACTTTTTAGGCTTTTTGGATTTTGATTGTGCCATCAATTCAGCATCATAGCCATTGGGCAAGGCATGGAGGGTTAATTTTTTGGTGACTTTTTCTTGAAGGCTTTGGTGAAAATCACCCCCTACAGTAGTTAGAATAGTATCAGCGGTTTCTAAAACAATTCTCTCAAGATGCTTATCCTTTTGTTGTGCATTTCGACTTCGATATAATTCTTTGTTATAAAACAAGTCTGACCACGGATCACGAAAATCTACGATCCAATGTAGATCAAACTCTTTCTTTAGAGACAACCCAATGAGATGGGTTGAATGAGGTGGGCCAGTAGTGACTAATTGAGAAATATTTTCTGTTGTCAACAATTCTTTGGCTTGGGTTAGTGCAAATGGCACCCATCCTTTTCGTGCATCAGGTATAAAAAAATTACCCCGAACCCATGCTGCTAGTCTCTGAAAAAAAGTTTGCCTGGGTACAGCACCTTTTGGTATACCTGTTTTTGGGAATATACGACTGTACAATTGAAGCGGTTCTTTGGTTTTTGTAGGATACACTCTAATTCCTTCAACTAAATCC
>NTKF01000027.1 GCA_002457295.1 Flavobacteriales bacterium MED-G22 | reverse complement strand
GAAGAAAAAGAAGCTGCAGAAGCCAGCTTAGCTTCATTGAGAGAACAAAATCAATTTCTTCAAGCAAACAATCAAGACTTAATTAATAATATTGGTAACCTCACTACACTCTCCAAAAAAGGAGCTGAAAATTTGGAAAAGTCACTTGAAAGCATGCAAGAAAAAGATTTGCGTATTCGAACTATGCAAGAAGCCATGACCAAGAAGGACTCAGTAACTCTCGCTTTAGTGACAAGTCTAAAAGGTGTGTTAGGAAATATGAGTGATGAAGACATCCAGATCAATGTTGAAAAAGGGGTTGTTTATGTTTCTATTTCTGATAAATTATTATTTAGAAGCGGGAGCCATACTGTTACCAAAAGGGCTAAGGAAGTACTTGGAAAAGTAGCTAAGGTCGTTAATGACAAACCAGAATTAGAATTTATGGTTGAAGGTCACACTGACAATGTACCTATCAAGCTTGATGACATCAGTGACAACTGGGACTTAAGTGTTAAGAGAGCTACTGCAGTAATTCGAATTTTACAAAATGACTTTGACGTAGCACCTGAACGTATGACAGCGGCTGGAAGAAGTTATTATATGCCTGTGGCAGACAACGACACTGCAGCCAATAGAGCAAAAAACAGAAGAACACGAATTGTAGTTCTACCAAAAATCGATCAGTTTTATGATTTGATAGCTCAGGGCATGAACTAAAACTTAATTTCTATCAATATTAAAACACACCTTTTTAGGTGTGTTTTTTTTTATAACTCCCCCAACCCTTGACGAATAATCGAAAATGGACTTTCTGATAAATCTACGACAGTAGAAGGTTTATTACCCCCATAACCGCAATCGACAAATAAATCTATTTTTTCACTCCACCGAAAAAAGAGTTCTTGCGGGTCGGTTGTATAGTCTAAAATTACATCTGGGTCATGAAGTGATGAGGTGATCAATGGGGCTGACAGAAGGGGCAAGAGACACTCCAAAAAGGGGTGATCAACAATTCTACATCCGATTGTCTTTCTTTTTTCAAAAGGCTTGGGTAGTTTTTTTGCTGCCTTTAATAGGAATGCAAATGGTCCAGGTAAATATCGATTTAACATTCTAAATTGAGCATTGTCAAGAGGCGATACATATTTTGATAATTCACTTATTGAAGAAAAAAGAAAACTCAGAGGAGCATGAAGTAGTCTTACCCCTTTTATTTTTTCAAATCGCTTTAGAGCTGAGGCGTTATTGGTTAAACAACCCAGTGCATAGACAGTATCTGTTGGGTAGATGACTAGTCCCCCATTTTCAAAAACTTCAGCAATCTTTTCAATATCTTTTTGATTTGGATTTTTTCCATAAAGAGATAGAAATTCAGCCATTTTAAACCTTTTTTAATTGCGCAAAGCGTAAAAGGAGTTTTTTCACTCCCACTCCCTTAAAATCAATAGCTGCTTTTTGATCGGCTCCTTTTCCTTCTAAAGAGATTACTTTTCCCAACCCAAATCGTTCATGAAGCACTTCATCTCCAATGGCTAAAAGCAAAACGTTCATTTCACCCACAGGTTTTGAAGCTGTGTTGATCGCTCTTAACTTTTGTAATTGTGAAGGCGTAGGAGAAGTGTTTATAGGACCATCCTTGGGTAATTTTTTTTCAACTGACTTATTGCTAACAGGTTCACCAAAAATAGAATCATTGAGTAGAGGCTTAAAAGTATAGGGCGCTTCCTTAGGAGGGAGTTCAATAAATTCTTTGTCTAATTCTTCAATAAATCGGCTCGGCTCAGCATCAATTAATTTCCCCCATCGATAACGAGATTGGGTGTAGGTGAGAAAGGCCTGCTTTTTTGCCCTAGTTAAGGCAACATAAAATAGTCTTCTTTCTTCTTCTAATTCCAGTCTAGTGCTGAGACTTAGGGCTGAGGGGAATAAATCTTCTTCCAATCCTACAACAAACACATTTGAAAACTCTAACCCTTTTGCAAGATGAATAGTCATTAGAGATACACGGTCAGCATTTTCCTCTTCTTCTTGATCCATATCAGTCAATAGGGCCACATCAGCCAAAAATTCGGCTAAATCGGCCTTTGCATCAACAATTTCGATTTGCCCTTCTGTGAAATCTCTAATCCCGTTTAATAATTCTTCAATATTTTCAATTCTAGCTATACCCTCAGGTGTTCCATCTTTTTTTAATTCATTAACAATTCCTGTTTTCTTAATAATAAAATCTGTTATTTCAAAAGCATTCATTTTTTCGTTTTCAATGCGGAAACGTTGAATCATTTGCTCGAAATTTTTAAGCTTATTTGTTGTGCTTGAATTTATTTTTAAATCAAGCTTATCAATTTGTGACAGTACATCTAATAAACTTATGTTGTGTCCTTTTGAAGCAACAACCAACTTGTCTACCGTAGTAGCCCCTATGCCCCTTGCTGGATAATTGATGACTCGTTTCAAGCTTTCTTCGTCATTTGGATTGACCACCAATCGTAAATACGCTAAAATATCTTTGATTTCTTTGCGCTGATAAAATGACAATCCACCATAAACCCGATAAGAAATATCTCTTTTTCTAAGGGCATCTTCTATCGCTCTAGACTGAGCATTAGTCCGATAAAGCACAGCAAATGCATTGTTTTTTAGCTGTTGATCCATTTTTAGATCAAAGATTTTAGACGCTACAAAGCGTCCTTCCTCACCATCTGTAGATAGGCGATGAATGCCAATTTTTTCTCCTTCTGTATTGGAAGTCCAAACAATTTTTTCAATCTTATTTCTGTTGTGTTTTATGATGGAGTTGGCTGCATTGACAATGTTCTTTGTGGAGCGATAATTCTGCTCTAAACGATAGAGTGCTACATCGTCATAGTCTTTTTGAAAGTTCAAGATATTATTAATATTTGCTCCTCGAAAAGCATAGATGCTCTGAGCATCATCTCCCACCACACAAATGTTTTGAAAACGATCAGAAAGGGCTCTAACAATTAGATATTGAGAATGATTAGTGTCTTGATACTCATCGACCAAAATGTAGCGAAATCGGTTTTGATATTTAGCAAGAACTTCTGGAAAACGATTGAGCAATTCATTCGTTCGAAGCAATAAATCATCAAAATCCATTGCTCCAGCTTTGAAGCATCGCTCCACATATTCTTTATAGATAGCACCCAATTGTGGTCTTCGAGCCTGCGCATCTGCCTCAACCAAGTCAGGGTCTTGAAAATATGCTTTCACGGTGATTAAGCTATTCTTAAATGATGAGATGCGGTTTCGAATTTGTTTATACTTATAAATATCTTTATCCAACCCGCTCTCTTTGATAATAGCGGCTATTAATCGATCTGAATCTTGGGTGTCATAAATAGTAAAATTGGAAGGGAAACCCAACTTATCTGCATCTTGTCTTAGTAGTCTTGCA
Organism: Flavobacteriales bacterium MED-G22; assembly: GCA_002457295.1. The sequence goes on along the minus strand of NTKF01000027.1, from coordinate 15,588 downwards.
AACACACTGTGAAAAGTGCCCATCCAAAGGTTTTTAGCCTCACTTTCGCCCACTAAAGCGCCAATTCTAGACTTCATTTCGCGAGCCGCTTTGTTGGTAAAGGTTAAGGCTAAAATTTGAAAAGAATCTACACCCGATTGCATTAAATGGGCAATTCGATATGTCAAGACACGGGTTTTCCCAGAGCCTGCTCCTGCAATGACAATCAAGGGACCCTCTTTGTGCAAAACAGCTGAACGCTGCGCTTCGTTGAGTTCTTCTATAAAATTGAGCGAAAAACCATCCATCGGTTAAAAATAAATATTTCTAACACGGCTATCCTTTGATAAAATCAATAGTTATAAACAGTTTAGAAACCCATTTTTTTCTTGGCAAAGTCAAAGCCTTCTTCCCACCATTGAGTCATTTGATGTCGATCAAAAACAAGGGAATTACGTGTTAATATTCTTGGAGTATAGAAAATACGCAATTTGGCACCGTAGTCATTGGCAACTAAATTTCCTATATGTAGATTTTGTTGTTCTATTTTATCTGAAATAAAACCAAAAACACTACTCAAAGCCTCAAAAGGATTGCGGCTTGGCACTCGATTTGTTTGTTGAAATTCAGTATCTAATAAGATCGCATCAACATGGGTAGCTCCCCTCCTAACTGCTTCCTCAATAGGTATGACCGATCCTAAACCACCGTCTGCATACTCACAGTGGTCTTTAACAACTAAGGACATAAAGGGAACATAATTGCATGAAATCCAAATCCAATCTAGAAAATCTTCATATTCAAAATCATGCAAGCGTTTATATTCTACTCTATTGGTAGAAAGGTTTGAAACACAAACAACTACCTCTTTTTTCTCGTTTTTTAAGAGTTGAAAATCAGTTATTGAGAAATACTCAGTCAATAGTTTTCTTAAATTGTTGCTTTCTCCAAAGGTCTTACGCCCCCGAATAAAATTCTTTAAAACATTGAAATGATGGATTTTAATGCGTTTTACCCTGCCCTGTTGTTTGATTAGAAAAGGACAATTATCAAAAATGGATTCTTGCGTCACATTTGTATAAGCTCTCTTAATTGTTTCAACTTTCCCCAGCGCCAAATGAGAAATCAATAAACTGCCAGTAGAGGTGCCTATGAAAAAATCATAGTTCAATTGACTTTCTTCTAATAGAAATTGGGCTATACCTCCCGCAAAAGCACCCTTACTTCCACCGCCAGATATTACAAGGGCTCGTTTCATTCTTTTGATTTAAATAAAGGTAAACATTCTCCATGTTGAAATCAATACAATAAAAAAAATTAATTTCGCTAGTGATGGATATCATGCAAACTTCTCTGGAATATCTAAAGGGGGTTGGCCCGGCCAAGGCTCAACTCCTTAAAAACGAAATGCAGCTCAAGTCATTTCAAGATTTATTGCATTTTTTTCCGCACCGTTACGTAGATCGTTCTCAATTTTTCTCTATTAATACGCTTCCTGCCAATAATTCTGAAGTGCAAATCAAAGGACGGGTAAAACAATTAAAATGGGTGAATCAAAAAAGAGGAAAACGATTGGTCGCTGAATTTGAAGACGAAACTGGACAGTTGGAGTTGGTTTGGTTTAGAGGGCATCAGTGGATCGCAAAAAGCATTCAGTTAAACCAGGAATACATTATTTTTGGGCGGCTCAATTGGTATCGAGGCGTAGCGAGTATGCCCCACCCCGAAATGACATTGGCTACTGCTTATGAAAAAGAACCTCTTCGACCTTTTCAGCCTATTTACAGCAGTACAGAAAAAATGGTAAATAGTGGACTAACACAAAGAAGCCTTCAAAAAATGGTTAGTGAATTATTTCTTAAAACTGGACATTCTTTTCGAGAAACCTTACCAGAAAAAATTCTTGCGCGTCTAAGTTTAGTTTCCAAGGCTAAGGCGCTTACTCACATTCATTTTCCAGAGAGTCAAAATGCATTAACAAGAGCCCAAATGCGTTTAAAGTTTGAAGAGCTTTTCTATATTCAACTGCAATTGCTTTTAAAAAACTATCAACGCAAGCAAAAAATTAAGGGACATATTTTTGAATCAATTGGTCATCATTTTAACTCTTTTTATGAAGAAGCACTTCCTTTTACGCTAACCAATGCTCAAAAAAGAGTCATCAAAGAAATTAGAAATGATTTAGGCTCTGGCAGACAAATGAACCGCTTACTTCAAGGAGATGTTGGCTCAGGAAAAACCATAGTGGCTTTGCTCACGATGCTGATTGCATTGGACAATAGCTTCCAGGCATGTCTTGTTGCACCAACAGAAATTCTGGCTCAGCAGCATTATGAATCATTATCTGTATTACTCAAAAACAGTACTGTCCATTTAGCCTTGCTGACGGGGAGCACCAAAAAGAAACAACGTCAAAAATTACATGAGGAATTAGAATCAGGAGTCCTTCATATATTGATTGGCACGCATGCCATTTTAGAAGAAAAAGTAGTCTTTAAAAGTTTAGGTTTGGCAATTATTGATGAACAGCATCGATTTGGTGTGGCACAGAGAGCTCGCCTATGGAAAAAAAATAAAATTCCACCACATATTTTGGTAATGACAGCGACACCTATCCCTAGAACTCTAGCAATGAGTCTTTATGGAGATTTAGATAGTTCGATTATTGATGAGCTTCCGCCGGGTAGAAAGCCAGTCAAAACTATTCACCGACTTGACCGCAATAGATTGAAAGTGTTTGCCTTTTTAAAAGAAGCTATTGCTAAGGGGCAACAAGTTTATATTGTTTATCCACTAATACAAGAATCTGAAAAACTAGATTATAAAAATTTGATGGAAGGCTATGAGAGTATTCAAAGAGCCTTTCCCCAACCTGAATTTCAAATCAGTATCCTCCACGGCCAAATGACCCCTGAGGCAAAAGCTATAGAAATGGATCGTTTTGTAGGGCAAAAGACACAAATTATGGTAGCCACCACAGTGATAGAAGTTGGTGTGAATGTGCCAAACGCTTCGGTGATGGTGATTGAAAGCGCTGAACGTTTTGGACTTTCACAGCTTCATCAATTAAGAGGTCGTGTGGGGAGGGGTGCATCGCAGAGTTATTGCATTTTGATGAGCAGCGAAAAACGTTCAGAAGAAGCCAGAACAAGAATAAACACTATGGTACAAACGCAAGACGGGTTTGAATTGGCTGAGGTTGACTTACGATTGAGAGGACCAGGCAATCTAATGGGCACCCAGCAAAGTGGGCTGCTTCAACTAAAAATAGCCAATGTAATCAAAGACACCCAACTGCTTCAAACTGCAAGAGCCTATGCGCAAGACATTATAAAAAAAGACCCTAACCTTGAGACTGAAGAGCACCAAAACATTAAATATACACTTGCGCAAATACAATTTCATCAAAACATTTGGAACTTTATAAGTTAAATTAGACCCACAAGATTAGTATATTTGCGACACAAGAAACACTAATAAAACAGAGTTGAAAATATCCTATAACGGCCTAAGAGAATTCATAAAAACTGACCTATCTATAGAAGAAATAGCAACCCTACTAACCAATCTAGGACTAGAGGTTGAAGGCACTGAGACCTATGAGTCGGTCAAAAATAAACTAGATGGAGTTGTGGTGGGAGAAGTGCTTTCTTGTGAACAACATCCTAATGCAGATAGACTAAAAATAACGACAGTTAAGCTTGCATCAGAAATAGATCCTGTTCAAATTGTTTGTGGTGCACCAAACGTAACTAAAGGCCAAAAAGTAGCCGTTGCCAAAGTAGGCACAACCCTTTATGGTAATTCGAATGAACCCTTTAAAATTTCAAAAAGTAAAATACGGGGAGAAATTAGCATGGGTATGATTTGTGCAGAAGATGAATTGGGTATTGGTGATAGCCATGACGGAATACTCGTTTTAGATGCTGACTTGGAAATAGGAACACCTTGTCAAGAGGTCTTTGACATTGTAACCGATACTGTTTTTGAAATAGGTTTAACTCCTAATCGCGCAGATGCCATGAGTCATTTTGGTGTGGCTCGAGATTTAAAAGCAGCTTGCATTATCAATAAAATTCCCTTTGAATGGATGACACCTGAAGTGAGTGTTTTTCATGTAGACAATACTCAAAATCAAATAAATGTTGAAGTAGATGCGACAAAGAAAGCACCTCTTTATTCCGGTCTAACAATAAGTGATATTGAAATTGGCCCCTCTCCCAAATGGATCCAGCATCGACTCAAAGCCCTTGGGATGAACCCGAAAAACGTGGTAGTAGATATCACTAACTATGTGATGTTTGAATTAGGCCAGCCTTTGCACAGTTTTGACGCTGATAAAATCAAAGAAAAAATTATTGTAAAGACACTAGATGAAGGAACAACATTCACTACGCTTGATGATCAAGAAAGAAAATTGAGTGATGAAGATTTAATGATCTGTGATAGTGAAAATCCTCTTTGCATAGCGGGTGTATTTGGAGGAAAAGAATCTGGTATAGACAACAATACAAAAAATATTTTTTTAGAGAGTGCCTATTTTGACCCTGTAAGCATTCGGAAAACGGCTAAGAGACATGCACTAAATACAGATGCATCCTTTCGGTTTGAACGAGGAGTGGACCCAGAAATTGGCCTTTATGCTTTAAAAAGGGCAGCTTTATTAATTAAAAAATACGCAGGAGGATTAATCAGTAGTGATATTCAAAATGAAGCGAAAAACGTCCCAACGTCTCATTCGATATTTTTGAACTATGCCACCTTATATCAAACACTAGGATTTGAATTTCCAAAAGAAACATTAACTTCTATTCTAAATGCTCTAGAAATTGAAATCAATAACGTTTCAAAGGAGGGGCTTGCACTTTCAGTACCCCCTTATCGGGTGGATGTTACAAGACCAGCAGATGTGATTGAAGAAATTTTACGTTTATATGGTTATAACCAAGTCCCTGATGCCCCTCTTCGTTTTAATACCCAAGCCAAATACAATTGGAAAAACTCGCAAAAGCTTGAAAACGAAATAAGTAACATACTTTGTGGCATGGGATTTTTTGAAATCCTTACCAATTCTCTGAGCTCTCCGGACTATCGAGAAGAAAATTTAGCGGCTGTTCAATTGCTCAATCCATTAGGTAGAGAATTGTCAATGATGCGTCAATCACTCATTTTCAATGCGATAGAAGTAGCTGCTTTTAATCTTAAGCGGCAGCAAGAGCAAATAAAACTATTTGAGTTTGGCACTTGCTATCATCAATCGAAAGAGTCTTACATTGAATCTAAACGATTGAGCCTCACTCTCGCTGGTTCTCCTTTTTCAGAACATTGGAATGTAAATCAAGCCCCTGATTCTTTTTTCTATTTAAAAAATGCTGTTGAACAAGTATTCAAAGCTCTAGGCCTTGTCAATTTTTCTACAAAAAAACAAAGTCATAAGAATTATGAAAACTGTCTTGCCTATGAAATTGATGGATTAGCCCTTGGCTATCTTGGCAAAGTTGCAGGAACAATCACTAAAAAATTTGATATAGATCAAGACTTATTTTTTGCTGAATTAGCTTGGGATGTTATGACTGAAAAAGCCTTTCACACTCCTCTTACCTATAAGGAAATACCCAAGTTTCCAATTGCAGTGAGAGACCTTGCACTGGTTTTAAACCCCCCTGTTTCTTTTAAACAAATTGAAGCCCTGGCGCTACAAACAGAAAGAAAAATTTTAGAAGAGGTCTCACTTTTTGATGTCTATGAAGGCAAGGGTTTGCCAGAAGGAAAAAAATCGTATGGCATTCGTTTTCACTTCAGAGATTCACAAAAAACGCTCACTGACAAACAGATAGACAAAAGCCTTCAGCGTATTTTTAACATATTTGAAAAAGAATTACAAGCTCAGTTGCGATAGAATTTGCGTTTGACAGAATTACCTTGTATTTTTGTTATTAAATGATTAGGAACATGCTGTTGAATTTATTACCTCCCACCAATTTAGAAACCGTTTTAAAAAACACATCCGTTGACAATAAAACTGATGAGTCCAAGTTAGAATCCCTGTTTGAAGAGCATCAGATAAAAAAAGCAAATACGTTTACATTTGATTTACTCGAAACCGATAAGATCTATCATATCAATGCAATAAAAAAGGTATGTGTTGATTACCGCTTGCGTTTTTTGGATTTAAAATTTTTCAAAAACACTCTCCCACAAGAAGCAAAAGATAAAATTGAGGGATTAGAAAAACAACATAATACCTCTTTGACTGATTTAAAAGTAATGGCTCCTTCTGCCCTATTCCGTTTAGAAAGTACAGACGATCCACTTCTTTTTGTTCCTCTTGGTAATGACTATTTTTATTTGATTCATAAATGGGGTAATGATTTAAAACCGTTAAGAAAAATCAGAATGTGGCCTTTTAAGAATATTTGGAATCTACTTCTGCTCATTTTTGGTTTGAGCTTCCTAGCGACTGAATTAACACCATTAAGCCTGTTCACAAAAACTCCAGATGGGGCTTCCTATTGGATGTTATTCTTTTTTATGTTTAAAGCATTAGCTTCTATTGTCTTGTTCTATGGTTTTGCCCTCGGAAAAAACTTTAACCCAGCTATTTGGAATAACAAATACAACAAAGCTTAACTTCTCAAACAAACAATGCCCCAAAACTTAGTTAAAGTTTATACTGGTTCTTCTATAAATGTATTAGCAATTATGAATGCACTAGAATCAGATAATATTTATCCTTTGATTAAAGATCGATCAGAATCAGCTCGACTGGCTGGATTCGGAGCCACCTCAATTATGCAACAGGAGCTTTTTGTTCCTAAAGAAGCAGAAAAGAAGACACTTGAAATTATCAGGAATCTTGATTTATGATTTTTTCCTTATTTTGGTTTCGAAACAAAATTAATTTAATCTCCGCCTATGCAATTTCTGATTTTTATGCTATTCACAGCATTAGTAGGAATAATATCTTATTTTGCTACTCGATCTACCAATGAAAAAACACAAGATGGTTATTTTTTAGGGGGTCGAAGCTTGACGGGAGTTGTCATTGCAGGCTCTTTACTATTAACAAATCTTTCTACCGAACAACTTGTTGGCTTGAATGGATCGGCCTTTAAAGAAGGGATTGTGGTGATGGCTTGGGAAACGCTTGCTGCTATTACGATGGTTGTGGCTGCACTTGTCTTACTCCCACGCTATTTAAAAGGAGGTCTCACAACAGTGCCTCAATTTTTAGAACGACGCTACGACACAACAACAAAGTCAATTGCTTCAGTTCTATTTCTAAGTGGTTATATGGTCGTGCTTTTACCTATCGTTCTTTATTCAGGAGCAATTGCATTGATCGGTATGTTTGATTTAACCTCACTCATGGGAGTCGATCAGACCACTGCACTCTATATCACCGTATGGTCTATAGGTCTTATTGGTTCGATCTATGCAATTTTTGGGGGCCTCAAAGCAGTTGCTGTTTCTGATACACTCAATGCGGTGGGATTATTGATTGGAGGGATGTTGGTGCCCATGTTTGGGTTACTCTATGTAGGCGAAGGAAATATTATACAAGGCATTGAAGTGCTAGTGGCTAACCATCCTGAAAAGTTTTTAGCCAAAGGTGGACCAGATTCGGCTATTCCGTTTGGCACCTTATTTACGGGTATGATTTTAGTTCAGCTTTTTTATTGGGGAACAAATCAGGCCATCATTCAAAGAGCACTTGCCGCAAAAAATTTAAAAGAAGGGCAAAAAGGACTCCTCATTGCCGCTTTCATAAAAATTCTTGGTCCCATTATAGTGGTGTTGCCTGGCATTATAGCCTTGCATGTTTTTGGAGACACACTCGAAACAGGTCAGGGAGATCAATCTTATGGTCTTTTGGTCAATAGGGTTTTGCCACCAACCCTACTTGGTTTCTTTGCAGCTGTACTTTTTGGTGCCATTTTAAGTTCTTTTAATTCAGCACTCAATAGCTCGGTAACGCTATTCGGATTGGATGTCTATAAACAATATATCAATAAAGAGGCTGATGAACAAAAAGTTGTCCGATCTGGGAAAATGTTTGGTATTCTTCTTGCCCTTTTTTCTATGCTCATAGCACCTACAATTGCGAATGCACCTGAAGGTTTGTTTGGCTACTTGCAAGAAATTAATGGGTGTTATACCATACCCATTTTAACCATTATATTAGTTGGTTATATGACCAAATATGTTCCCGCCTCTGCGGCTAAAATTGCAATTTTGATGGGGTCTTTACTATATACATTTAGCCAGTTTTTCTTAAAAGATTATGTTCTTTCTAGAGGAGGAACCTATCCCCATTACTTGCATGTAATGGCCATATTATTTACTTTCAATGTTCTTTTGATGTTAGTTATAGGGCGCATTTGGCCAAGAAAAGAAGGCTATATACAAGTGTATACTAAACAAGTCGATATTACGCCCTGGCGGTATGTTAAACCCATTGGACTAGTCATCACCTTGATTGTGATAAGCACCTACTTTGTCTTTGCCTAAGAAGCATACATTTTATTGCGTAAATCTTTTATAGATGTATCGCTCATATAATCATCAAAAGAAGTGAGTCTATCGATTGCTCCTTTGGGTGTTAGCTCTAAAATTCGGGTGCCCAAAGATTGTGAAAAAGCATGATCACTAGTGCTACAAATAAGCGTGCCTTTATAATTATTAAGCGCATTATTGAGACCAGTTATAGATTCTAAATCCAAGTGATTTGTGGGTTCATCAAACAGAAGCACATTGGCGCGTTCCATCATCATTTTAGAAAGCATACAACGTACTTTCTCACCACCAGACAATACATTGCATGTTTTTAAGGCTTCTTCCCCACTAAAAAGCATCTTCCCCAAAAAACCACGAATAAAAACCTCTTCTCGTTCTTCTTCAGTTTTAGCAAATTGTCGAAGCCAATCCACTAACGAGAAGTTGTTTTCAAAATAAGAATCATGGTCTAAAGGCAAATAGGCGTTGTTAGTGGTTACTCCCCACTCTACCTTACCTTGCTCAGGCACAAATTTTCCATTCACAATCTCGTAAAACGCTGTCACAGCACGGCTATCTTTAGAATATACAATTAGCTTATCTCCTTTGGCAAGATTCAAATTAATATTGGAAAAAAGAACGCTATCACCGATACTATAACTGAGGTTTTCTATATTTAAAATCTGGTCACCTGCTTCTCGTTCTTGCTCAAATATTAGTGCTGGATAGCGTCGGCTAGAGGGTTTGATGTCTTCTATGTTTAATTTATCGATCATTTTTTTTCTAGAAGTAGCCTGCTTAGATTTAGCTACATTTGCTGAAAATCGAGCAATAAATTCTTGAAGTTCTTTTTTCTTTTCCTCAGCTTTTTTGTTCTGTTGGGCGCGTTGTCTTGCTGCTAGTTGACTCGATTGATACCAAAAAGTATAATTCCCTGAGAAATGTGAAATTTTTCCAAAATCAATATCAGAAATATGTGTACACACACTATCCAAAAAGTGACGATCATGTGAAACAACGATGACAGTATTGTCATAATCTGCTAAAAATTGTTCTAACCAAACAATAGTTTCATAGTCAAGATCATTGGTGGGCTCGTCCATAATCAAAACATCAGGTCTGCCAAAAAGTGCTTGAGCCAAAAGCACTCTCACTTTTTGTTTCCCATCAAGATCTGCCATCATACTGTAATGCAAATCCTCACCTATTTCCAGGTTTGATAATAAACTGGCTGCCTCACTTTCAGCATTCCAGCCATCCATTTCTTCATATTGGCCTTGGAGCACTCCAACACGCTCACCATCGACATCAGAAAAATCAGGCTTAGCATAAAGGCTTTCCATCTCAGATTTTAAATTAAAAAGAGGTTGATTGCCTCGAAGAACGGTTTCTAAAACAGGATAGCTATCAAATGCATTGTGGTTTTGTTCAAACACTGACATACGTTTGCCCGTTTCAAGAGAAATACTTCCCGAATTAGGCTCTAAAGCGCCTGATAAAATTTTTAAAAAGGTAGATTTACCAGCTCCATTCGCTCCAATGATACCATAACAGTTTCCTTTAGTAAAACTTACATTTACTTCATCAAATAAAACTCTTTTGCCAAATTGAACGGATAGATTAGATACTGATAGCATGAATTTTTTTTTGAATGCAAACTTAAACATTTCCAAAAAATATATCCCTTCTTTTTTTAAGAAGAACTTAGAGTTTTCTGAAAGGAATTAACTGTATTTTTGAAGTATGAGACACTTTCTTTGGGTATTAATTATTTGTTTGATTACGCTTGGCTGTAAACTAGAAAGAAAAAGAAATAAAAAAGGGGTTTTCTTTGGTGGACAGGTCGTTCAACCCACTTCTGATTATTTGACTCTATACCAAGGGAATAATACTATAGATACCCTTTATCTGGATGTTAATCAACGCTTTGAAAAACAGTTCGATTCTCTGATGCCTGACCTATATAAATTAGAGCATGTCCCCGAATTTCAAAATGTATTATTCGAAAAAGGGGACAGTTTGTGGGTTAGATTTAATGCTACGACTATGAAAGAATCATTGGTCTATTCTGGAACTGGAGCCGCTAAAAATAATTTTTTAATGGGATTGACATTAGATCAAGAACGTGAAAACCGTTTTTTATCTAATAAATATTCACTTTCAAGTCAAGACTTTAATCAACTCATAGATTCTTTACTGATTGAAAAGAAAACACGGTGGATGAAAATGGACTCTCTCAGTACACTTTCTCCAGTAGCTCAAAAAATTACACAAGCAGCTTATATTTATTCATACGCTACAATTAGAGAAAGATATGCACTCTTTAGGGGTACTACATGGTCTAAGGAAGAACGCAACATATTCTTTGATTTTAGAAAATACTTGAACCTGGGCGATACTGATTTGGCTTTTTTTGATCCTTATATAAATTATTTATTGAATTATGTAAATAATGAAGCACTTGAGAGTGGACAAAATTATATTCAACAAAAGCCTTCAACAACCTACAGCATTAACAAATTAAAAGTAGTAGATGAAGACATAAAGGGAAGCTTGTTACGCAATAACTTAGCACGAGCCATAGCATTTGAAGAAATATTACGTTTTGAAAATCATGAAGCACATGACCTTTTCTTGCAATTTTACGCTACTGTAAACAGTTCGCCTTCCTATTTTTCTGAAGTAATTTCTTTTCATAATGATATCACTCGCATGAAGAAAGGGGAAAAAATTGCTTCCATTCAATTGCAAACTACTGAAGGGGACAATATATCCAGCGATGCTTTATGGGATGATCGGCCTACAGTAATTTATTTTTGGTCTCAAAATAAAATGGGACATTACAAAAACACCATAAAAAAACTTGAATCACTACAAGTGAAATTCAGCAATTATCGATTTGTGGGAATTTGTCTACAACCCTTTAATGAGGTGGTAGACCAAGTTCAACAGATGATGCAGGTTGTTTCAGAAGACCAATTTGCCCTTTTGGATTATGAAAGAGCCTCACAAGTTTGGATGCTCACCTTGCTTAATAAAGCAATCATATTAGAACCAAAGGGCATTTTAAAAGAACCCTTTGGTAATTTTCTTGACCCTGAATTCGAGACTCTTTTAGAAAGAAATTAGTTCCCCTTTTTGTGGTCCTCAATAAATTTGGCTAAACCTATATCAGTTAGAGGATGTTTGAGCAGTCCCTTAATGGCCGATAAAGGGCCCGTCATGACATCAGACCCCACTTTAGCACAATGAATGATATGCATAGTGTGACGTACAGAAGCTGCAAGTATTTCAGTAGGATAGGCATAGTTGACGTAAATTTCTCTGATTTCAGCTATGAGGTTCATCCCATCTGTAGAAATATCATCCAAACGACCAATAAATGGTGAAACATATGTTGCTCCCGCTTTTGCTGCTAAAAGGGCTTGACCTGCTGAAAAAACTAAAGTGCAATTTGTTTTGACACCTTTATTTGAAAAATATCGCAAAGCCTTAACGCCCTCTTCTATCATTGGAATTTTTACTACTATTTGAGGGTGAAGTGCAGCGAGGGCCTCCCCTTCTGAAATCATCCCTTCATAATCTACAGCAATCACTTCAGCAGAAACATCTCCCGCTACCGCTTCACAAATAGCTAAATAATGAGCAGTTATGTTTGCTGCTCCAACAATGCCTTCTTTAGCCATCAAAGAAGGGTTGGTGGTTACACCATCTAAAACCCCTAGCGCTTCTGCTTCTTTAATCTGGTCAAGGTTGGCTGTGTCAATAAAAAATTTCATAGAGTTAGTTTAATTTTTATAAAATAGCATTAATAATTTTTCAAATATTTTGCTGGATAGAATTCCCTTTAAAACTACTGAAAATTTTTGCAAAGGAGACCCAACACGATAATGTACTTTAGGAGAATTTTTTGTCAAGAGGATACCAATTTTTTTGGCAATAATCTTTGGACTAATTCCTGATTCCACATGCTCATTTATAGTAGCTAAATTCTTCTTATATATTTCTCCATAAGGTGACTCCTTTTTTTGTGGAGCATAATAGCGGCGTGAAGCAATGTCTGAGACAAAGTCTCCCGGAGCTAGAGTACATACTTTGATTCCAAATTGTTTGACTTCAATTCGAAGTGATTCCGTGAGCAGTGAGAGCGCCCCTTTAGAAGCTGAATAGCCCCCTCTAAAAGGAAGGCCCATAGCACAGCCTATCGAAGTTATATTGATGATAAAACCGTCTTTTTGTTTTCGCATTTGAGGTAAAACTGCTTGAATCAATTGCAAAGGACCATAACAATTGGTCTCAAAGTTAGAGCGTAGGGCAGCTACATCTAGTTCTTCCATAGGTCCAATGATTCCCACTCCTGCATTGTTTATCAATATATCTATCCGATGCTGCTTGTTCAACACCACCTCAACACACTTTTGAATGGAAGATGGCTCATTAAGATCTAACCCTATGAGTTCATAATCTGAAGGAGCTTCATATTTAGATGGGTTTCTGCACGTTCCGTAAACAATATACCCGAGTTGAGCCAAATGATCGGCAGTTGCTTTTCCTAAGCCTGAGGAGGCACCAGTAACTAAAACTACTTTAGGCATGTTCTTAAAAAAAATGGGCAAGCGACCTACATCACACCGCTACAACCGCCTACCCTTGCTGCGTTCCCGCCCTGGGGGATTTGGCAGGAGCTGGTTGTGCAGAACTTGCCCGCTACAAAGATAGCAGTTCCACCAATTTCCTCAATGATTTTATTTCCTTAATTTAACGCAAAAAAGGAAACATGAAATCCCTATTCTTGTCCCTCTTTGCCTTGCTATTATTTAAATGTAATTCAGGTAATGGCTCTAAATCATCATTTAGGATTGACACAAGTCGAAAACCACTTCAATATGGAGACACCCTTCAAGCTCAAATTAAAATAAGAAAAGAGGCTTCCTACTCTCAAATAGAATGGTTTTGGGATATGGAATCAGTAGAACTTCCTTTACCTATTAAAAAACAACCCCTTGGCAATCACGAATTGAATGCTGTAGTGAAACACCAAGATGGGATAGATACTTTGCTGCAAAATATCGTCCTTGTAGCAGATACAGCGCCTAAACTTTTTCATTATAAAATACTCAACACCTACTCTCACGATAGAGAAGCATACACACAAGGATTAGAGTTTAATGGTGATACACTTTATGAAAGCACTGGAATGAATGGGAGATCTTCTTTGCGAAAAGGTACAATTCATGACGGGACAAAATACATCGTCAAACCCCTTGACGATCAATATTTTGGTGAAGGACTCACGCTGATGAATGATAAGGTTTATCAACTCACCTGGAAAGCAAAAAAGGGGTTTGTATATGACCAAGGTCGTTTAACCCTGCAAAAAGCCTTTGACTATAAAAAAAGTCTTGAAGGATGGGGTCTCTGCAATGACGGTAAATATTTGTACAAGTCAGATGGTAGCAATCGTATTTGGAAGCTAGACCCTAAAACAGGAGCCGAACTGAGTTATATTGAAGTGATGACCCATCGTTCTGCATTAAATAAACTCAATGAACTGGAATGGGTAGATGGAAAAATATATGCCAACACCTATCAATTCGAAAAAGAGGTGGGATTAATTATTGACCCTCAAACAGGAAAAGTTGATGCCGTAATTGATTTTAGTGGCCTAAAAAATAAAGTAGAACAACATCCTCAACTCAATGTGCTCAACGGGATAGCTTATCATCCCCTAAGAAAGACGTTTTTTGTTACTGGTAAGAATTGGGATAAACTCTTTGAAGTAGAATTGATCGAAAAGAAATGAAATCATCACCATTTGTTCTTCAAAAAACAGTTGTCAAATCTGATTTAGACACCCTGGATCATGTGAATAATGTAATTTATTTACAATGGGTACAAGAAGTTGCAAAAGCCCATTGGGAAAAAGCGACTGGACATCTAAAGGAAGATTTTGGACATTGGATTGTTCGTAGTCATCATATCACCTATAAGCAAGCTGTAAAATTGGGAGACAAACTCCAAATAGAAACTTATGTAAAGCATTCTAGAGGGGCCCTTTCTGAACGATTAGTAAATATATTTCTTCAAAATTCAAGAATTTTAATGGCCCATTGTAGTACTCAATGGTGTTATGTTTCAACAGATACACATAAACCTATTTCTATTCCCAAATCGGTGATTGAAATATTAAATTAATTCGTTATTTGGCGCTTTAATTATTGAAAAAATACTAATTTTATTATATTCCAACCTCCTTAAGTCTTAATCATTAATACCCCATATGGCTTTAAATATCAATTCAATTTAGTTGCTAGTGCCATAATAAGGACTAAACTTTTATTTGGTGCTTTATTTCTCCAAGGCTATTTTTTATTTGTTGGTTGTTCTTCTCCTTTAAATGAAATTGAAGTTGAAGATTTTAATTTAATACGTGCTTTTGTAAGTGTTGTCAAAGAAATTTCTAGTGACGGAGCCGTTAAAGACTTGATTCAACTTCAAATAACTGATAAAAACTGGAGAGGATTTGAATTACAGAATGCTGTGGTTACGATGAACGGCAGCCCAATGGAATATTAGAACAAGCCCTTCTTAAATGCTTATTTTTCCGATGCGGAAATTCTACCTTCTACAAAATATGAATTCATAGTAGTCATACCCAATGGTCAAAAGGCTATCTTAACTATTACTACACCCGCCATCGACATCAATTCAATTGAATACAATAAAACGATATCTCTAGGAGAAGACTATAGTATAGCTTGGGACCAAATAGATATTCCTTTTATTCTACGTTTTCTCCTTACAGATAATCTCTCTGAAGATAGTACGTCAAGATATGATGTTAGACATACATCAACAACGAATGAAGGAAAAGTAATTATTCATGGTGATAAAACAGAGAATTTAATAAACATTAGTCAGTGTTATTTTGATCTCACTTTTTCAGGAAACTATTCTCTTTCTGATAAATTTAGATCGTCTATCGCTATCGTTGAGTTTATCTACAAAGCAGAGGATGTGAAAGTGGACAATTAATCACGTTCCTCATGCTATTCATTCAAAATTTATAAAAACAAAATTTGTTTTTTATTTTTTTGTATTAATAAATCATAA
>NTKF01000026.1 GCA_002457295.1 Flavobacteriales bacterium MED-G22 | reverse complement strand
TCTTCGGCTTTTTTATAGTTCCCTTTCTTTTCTTCAATCAATCCAAGGTTTGAACTGGCGGTGTTTAGACCATAAAATTTAGCATTTTTGTCTTCTATCTTTTCAAATAAACTTATGGCCTGTTGATATTTTTCAGCAGCTTTTTTGTAATCTCTATTTATAAAATAAATACTACCAATATTGAGAATTACCCAAGGTGGTTGATCTATTTTCGGAAAGTTTTTGTCACTCTTGGGAAGCGTAGTATAAATTTGAATCGAATTATTTAGATAGTTTAATGCACTCGCATATAACCCCATTTCAATAAGGATTTCTCCTAAAAGTGCATACGTATTTTGCTTCTCTTTATCTGGTTTACGATTTGCAGTAATTATATCATATTCAAGACCGAATTTTACAGCCAGAGTAGGATTTGTAGTTTTGTATTTTAAAACAGAGTCCCTCAGCTGTTTACTGCTCTGGGCTGAAGCTAAATAGGAACAAATAAAAAAAAGGAGAAAAACCCTTCTCATCTATGGTTATTTTTTTAAAAATAGGAATAAAATAATGCTTAGGACTAAAACCAGAAAAATCTGAATAAATTCCCTAAGATTCATCTTAACGTTTACTTTTTTTTAGATACTTTTTTTTGAGCTTTAAAAACTCTTCTTTAGATATTTTTTTACCATCTACAAACACCGAAGCAATTCCAGGCGGAAAATCGGAATCAAACAAATAACTATACTTAATGCTTTATAAATATATTAAATATAAAACATAACTATTTTAACAAACAGCAATATATACTGCAATAATACTGCATGCTTAAAAGTAAATTTTTATACAAAAAAACGCTTCAAGTATATCCACCCTAAATAGTTGTATTGATTAGGGCGGATAAGTCTTTTTTTAGCCTTTATATATAACAAGAATATTCTTTATCAAGTTTACATCTATTACCATAAAGTGGAATTATTCCATAAACCTATTCCTGTGATTTATAAAAAGGTAACAGAACCGTTATTTATATCATACATGGCTCCCACAATTTTTATAGCCCCTTCGGCCTCAAGTTCTGCAAGAACAGGGCTTTCTTCTCTAATATTGTCTATAGTCATGTGAACATTTTTTACAGCAACGTCATTGACAAATTGAATATTCCCAGAATTTCTTTGAGAAGCGTCAGTAGGTTCTGTGACAGCTTCTACAGCAGGTTCAATTTTTTGAATGAGTGCCGAAAGGTTGCCTAAACGAGCATGATCGCAGGCTCCTTTGACGGCACCACAGGCAGTGTGTCCTAGAACTACCACCAATTTGGTCCCCGCCAGTTTACAGGCAAACTCCATGCTGCCAAGGATGTCTTCGTTGACAAAGTTCCCTGCAATACGGACACTAAAAATGTCACCAACACCTTGATCAAAAACAAGTTCAGCGGAAACACGAGAATCAATACAACTCAAAATAGTAGCAAATGGATACTGACCTGTGCTAGTATCTTTGACTTGTTCCATAAGATCACGTGGAGCTTTTTCATTTTTTTGAAATCGGACATTACCCTCTTTGAGGGTTGCCAATGCTTTTTCAGGGCTCATTTCGAGTTGGGTTTCTTTTGTATGTGCTTTCATAATTTTTAAATTTTAATATATATAATTTGACAAAACTTGATTTTGCCTAAGATTTTATTTTATGCGGTTTTCTTTATTTGATTAAACAGTGTTGCAAAACGCTCCGGTTGAACAAATTCTCCTTGCTGAGATAAAACAATGATTTCTATATTTTTTGTCTTCGCCTTTTCTAAAAAATTATCTAAAATTTCTATCACATCGTTATCCAAATAAACTGTTTTTGTGACATCTAATTCAAGTGAAGTGTCATTAGGTAAAAGCTCTAATTCCTTTAAGATGGCTCCCTTATTGATAAACGTCACCTCTTCAGCAAGTCGCATAACAATTTTATTTTTTCCTCCAGACTGCTCTTTTATGTGAAGAAAATGAGAATTTTGATAACTCTTTAACAAGATAATAGTGATACCTACCACTAGTCCCAATCCAATTCCAATGAGCAAGTCTGTAAAAACAATTCCAGTTATGGTGACTACAAAGGGAACAAATTGTTTCCATCCTAATTGATACATTGTTATGAATAATTTTGGTTTAGCTAGTTTATAACCCACTATAAATAGGATAGCTGCTAACACAGATAAAGGAATTTTATTCAGCAAAACAGGTATAGTTAAAACTGAAATCAACAAAAAGAAACCATGGATGATAGCAGACAGTTTTGTTTTTCCACCAGAATGAATATTAGCTGAACTTCTAACAATTACTTGTGTAATTGGTAAGCCTCCAATGAGTCCAGAAAGGATATTTCCAGTACCCTGCGCAATTAATTCACGGTTTGTAGGGGTAACTCTTTTCTGAGGATCAATAGAATCTGTAGCTTCCACACATAACAGGGTTTCTAAACTAGCTACTAAAGCGATTGTAAAAGCCGTGATCCAAATTTGAGAATCACCAATAGCACCAAAGTTTGGAAAAGTAAACTTTGAGATAAAAGAACTAAAATCTTCTGCTACAGGAACACTGACCAAAAGGGCCTTGTCGATTTCCCAAATAGCACTTCCAATACTAAGTACGCTAAAAATAACTCCAACTACAACAGCAACTAATGGCCCTTGGATGAGTTGGAAAATTCTTGCTTTTTTAACCAAAACATTCTCCCAAAGAAGTAGAATTAACAATGAAATTATAGCGATAAAAGTGGCTCCAGGGCTGATATTATTTAACATTGAAAAAATACCAGAGAAAGTGTTTTCTCCCTCCCCTTGTACAAATGAAAAATCACCTTGGGAGGCAGCATTGTATCCAAAAAAATGAGGAATTTGCTTCAATATAATGATGATTCCAATTCCTGTTAACATGCCTTTGATGACTGAAGATGGAAAATAATATCCGATTATACCTGCTTTTAGCAGTCCAAAAACAAGCTGGATTATTCCTCCCAACACAACTGCTAAGAGGAAATTTTCAAATCCGCCTAAAGTGCCTATAGCTGTAAGAACTATTGCTGCAAGACCAGCTGCGGGACCACTGACCCCAACTTGAGAGCCACTTAAAAAGCCTACAACAATTCCCCCAATAATTCCGGCAATTAGACCTGAAAATAAGGGAGCTCCACTAGCTAGTGCAATACCTAAGCAAAGAGGGAGAGCTACAAAAAAGACAACAACACTTGCTGGGAGGTCAGATTTAAGATTTTTAAATATTGATTTTTGATTCATTATAAATTTTTTTACCCGTTGTAATTATCAATGATGTTTGGGCTAACACCATTAATTTTTTTATTTGTGTCTGAATTTGAGGCGCATTATGCCTGCTCAGGAGGAGGTTTAATAATTTGAAGATAAATAGAAAAAGAGATTCTCTCTTGATAGTCAAAGTTTGAAAAAGAGTTATGAATTTTATTTTTTGATTCACCAAACACAAGGCTAGTATTGATTTTATCTTTTTCTTCTATATCTTCTTTTTCATCTGCATCATTATTCCAATCTATTTCAAGCGCAACATTAAAATTTTCTTCCACCACTGTAAAAGAACTGGCTATAGGCTTTATCAAGAGACCAAATAAAATCAAAAATACGGTTGAAAATAAACCTATGCTTTTATAACTGTTAGTCTTCATCTTGAATGGCTTTAAAAACTAAGTTAGTATAAAACTTCAGTATACTATTCTGCCCTTCTTCAACATCTGTGAGGGCAGGAAGATGCTCAGAAAAAAACTGTTGATGATGAATTCCTTCTATCACAGTGGAGACTAGCATATGAGGGTATTTAAAATCAGGATTAATATCCAATAAAAACTCACTCAAACGTTGCACTACCCTCTTGTATGTTTTGAAATAACCTTTTTCATTTTCAGAATCGATGTCTTTTGTCAAATACACTTTAACTGATTCGGAGACAATGATGCGGTTGAGTAAAACTTTATTGTTATTGGGAATATTATTTTCATTCTGTATTCCTTTACAAAGAAGTTGAATGGATCGACTCAGTTTTTCTTCAGCGTTATTGATATTGTTGGTGGTGAAAACAAGATTACATTCTATCCAACTCCAATACCAATTGAACAAATAAAGCAAAAGGGCATGTTTACTTTTAAAATATCGATAGATTGAACTTTCATTGGATCCAATATTATCTCCCAACTTTTTAAAAGTGAATGCTTCAAAGCCTAAACTATCAATCATTACAATGCTTTGTTCAACAATCTTTTTTCCCAAAGCAGTTGACTCTGGGTTTTTGCTATACAAATGTTCATCGAGATCAAGAAGTACGGGCAATTTTTGCATGCGCAAATATATGAAAGTAATACTATTAAAAAATAAAGTATAGCATTGTTTTTGTTATGTATGCTATAAATTTTTCTTATGTAGAGAAGAAAACTTAGAGATTAGATTGTTTTTTTCTTGACTGATAGATTTGGTTGGTTTTAGACCAGTCAAACATGCAATTTTCCAAAAGAAGATTTTCTTGCTTAGTTGCTATTAATTTGTCAAAGATATATTTATCCTTTGAATCAATAGTTTCACTCATTATTTCTTTTAATAATGTCATGTCTAAAGTGGGATCTTTCATTATTTGGGTTAGTGCAGTTAATTGTGCATGGATATCATAGATTACCAAAACTGCTTGAGCATCATCTAAACGGCGAGGTGTATAACTTGAAGCCATCCACTTTTGTAGACAAAATTTTTTGACTTGTTGGTATACTTTGGGCTGCTCTTCAGAATAGGAAATTGCTAACGGGCTGTATTCACTAAATTGCGACCAGCTGGATGTAGAAAACAAAAGAAAAAATAAGATCAAAATTCTCATGATGTATTGGTTTTGGTTCTTAAATATAAAAAAAAAATGAGTTTTTGTTAATTCATCTTCTATTGTTCAGTTTAGCCAATAATCTTAAAATTTCTAAATAAAGCCAAATGAGGGTAACCAACAAACCAAAAGCGCCAAACCATTCCATATACTTGGGAGCACCATTTTCTACTCCTTTTTCAATAAAATCAAAATCTAGAACAAGGTTTAGAGCAGCTATAACCACCACAAACAAACTAAAACCAATACTGAGAAGAGAGCTGTTCATAGGATTTAAAACACCTATGCTTGAACCAAAAAAACCCATTATAAAATTAGCTAAATAAACTAGAGCAATACCTCCAGTGGCGGCAAACACCCCTAATTTGAAATTTTCTGTAGCTTTTATATAGCCAGATTTATAGAGCATCAAAAGGGAGATGAGAATACCAAGAGTCAAAAAAATAGCATTAGAAACTATTCCTTCATATTGTGCATTGTAGAGAAAGGAAATGCCGCCCAGAACAAAACCCTCTGCAATAGCATAAATGGGAACAGTAATAGGGGCCCAACTTTTTTTAAAAACAGTTATCAGGGCCACAACAAAACCTACAATTGCACCACCAATTAAAAGAGTAAAATTCATTTCATCATAGGTAAAATACGCACAACCAACTAATAGCAATAGGCTCATAAATGTTTTATTTACTGTACCATTTAAGGTCATTTTATCACCACCGATAATGGGGGTTGAAAATGCTTTTTGGGTTAGAACTGGGTTTCCTGATCTCATGTTACTATATTTAAGGTTCAAGTATCATGCAAATTTAAAGAAAACAAAAATCTAAAACCATAAATTTGAGGCATAATACAATAGGATGGGATGTAGAAATTTTTTAATAAAACTTTTTTTTTCTTTTTCACTTTTGAGCAGTGCTCAAATACAATTGGATTCGATTTTATTACCCCAAAAAATAAATGAGACCTCTGGGCTGGAATACTACGATGATTATTTAATCACTCATAATGATTCTGGCAATGCTCCTAAGCTATATGTAACAAATTTAGAAGGGAAATTGGTATTAGAGTCAAGAATTCATGGCACAATCAATCGTGATTGGGAAGACCTTGCATCTGATGGGTCTCATTATTTCATAGCCGATATTGGGAATAATAAAGGGAAACGAAAAGATCTTACGATTTATATTTTGAATGCGAAACTTATCTTAGAGGATAGTATTCATTTTGATTATAAGGCACAGACCAATTTTGAAAAGAGAAAAAAACACAGATTTGATGCTGAGGCATTGACTGTTGTTGGAGATTCTTTATTGCTATTTTCAAAAGATCGCAAACAGTTCAATACACAACTCTATACGATACCAAAACTTGGAGGTAATTATACTCTAGTTCCCATTGCTGAATGGGCTGTTGGAGCTTTGATCACAGCAGCTGATTATGATCAAGAAAATCAATTATTAGTTTTAACTGGTTATCATACTGATTGGCAACAGTTTTTTTATTTAATCCCTAATTTTATTCTAGATCAGGTTAGAAATATACAACCAAAAAAATATCTGCTACCTCTAGAAAAAGCACAAGTTGAAGCCATAAAAATTATTGATAAAAACCATTTTTGGATCACTTCAGAAGACGAGGGCGGAGGTCATCCGCGACTTTTTAAAATAACCTTAGATTAATACTGCCTTTATAAACTAAATAAATATTGAAATTTCAGAAAAAACTGGGTTTCATCTACTCTAAATGGAGAATAAAATTCACTATTAAATTCATCAAGTGAATTTTGATTTCCTCCAACATAAAACACCGTAGACGGATTAGGATTCCATTGAATGAGTGGTTGTAAAAAAAAGGTTTCGTTGAAATGGTTATATTCAGAAACAAGGCGCACACTTAAAAAATTATTGAATTGATAGCGTAGTGTGAATCGTCCAATATAGCCCTTGAAATAATAACCTCCTTCTTGTAAATTTTTTAATTGTGCATAGCGTAGCGAGGGAAGGACTCCAAAATTGTTATTCAATTGAAAAGAGGGTTGAATGAAAGCATTAAATTGCCTGCCCACATCGGGAATATCCTCATTGTAGGCAATGTCTTTACCCATCATAAAGGAGGCCACAATGGTGACCGCTTCTGAGGGGGTACTTCGCATATCAATTTGATGGATTCCAAGATTGTAGTAAAGACGATCTAAATAATCCTTTTTCACATCAAAGTCATAGGTATATTCAATTGAGGTATTAAAAAAAGTTCGCAATTCCACAATACCGTCTATACTAAGTGTTTTGAATTCTCCTTGAGGAGTGTATTGTAAATCACCCTTATAACCAACACTGAAAAATTGTAATCCTTTTTTATTAATAAAGTTTTGATATTGCTGCTTTAGTGAGACCCATCTTCTATTATTTTTCACTACAAATCCAACATTGGCCTGATAGTGAGGTGATAGGCTACTCAATGCCAAAGAGGATTTCCAATGTTCTGTATTGTGAAAGAGTTGTAAATAGAGTGCTGTTCCGGAAAATGTTTCTCCATCCAGAGCAGCAGTTTTACTAATGAGAACATCTTCTGAATCAATCCAATTAGAGGTTGGCTCTAAATTTTTATTGGTAAAAACCTCATAATTCAACTGCCAATTTTTAGATAGTATAAACCTTCCATCTGTCCCAAATAAATTGCTAAAACCTCCATTTTGGTAATACCGATTGGTGGTGACCACGCCCATTCTGGTATTCTTTGAAAACAGGTGTTGGTAGCGCAAGACATTCACAAAAGACTGACCACCTTCTCCAAAATAAGATCGATCTTCTGCGGCAACAGTGTAGGGTGAATTTTGATCTAAAGCAGTTAAAAAGTAGATACGTGATTTTTGACCTTGAGTTAAGAGCTTGGAAGAAACTAAGGGATTATTGATTGAACGAGAATAGAAAGCACCATCAATAAAATCAACCACATCGGTTCCTCTATTAAAAAAAGGTCTTCGCTCGGGATACTCAAGGGCATAAGAAGAATTGATATCAATTTGAGTTACATCGGCTTCGACTTGAGAAAAGTCTGGGTTCATGGTTATTTCTAGCGTACTTGTTTTATTTAAATCTAAGTTGACCCCCAATCCTGCGTTAGGGTTCAATTTATCAAAATCAAAGGGAGCCTGAGCCTGAGCTCTTTTTCCTGAAAAATTTCCTGCAATATAGGGAAGCAACTCAAACCTTTTCTCAATAACAATATCTTTCAACACCAATTGATCTGTGGTTTGACAGACTTCACAGGAATTGTCTCGATCAAAAGTTTGACTACTCAGTTCTATTTCATTGCCATTGTCAAAGTATTTTCGAAAGAAATTAAAATGCCATAATTGGTCTTTTCCATTTGGAAATGGCAAGGAGGAAAAAGGAATTTTAATTTCTACTTGGTAGCCATCTGAAACAAGTTGTCCTGCAGTTTCAAACTCCATATTAAAACTAATATCATATCGATCGTCTTCTTCGATAGCATTGACTGAACGAACATCAAAATGACTCCCCAGCGGATTGACCACAATGATGTAGTTGTTTCTCCCATCAGCATACGGGTCTAGTCGAACAAGCACAACATCATCACTCCATAAGCTAAAATTGTCTCTTGGGCGAATAGATGCTCTTATATTTTTAGGGTTGTCTAGCGCATGAAAGCCAATAAACAAATGCGTATCTGTATAGGTTATTAACCCTCGCGTTTCTACTCTTGCAGCGGTATTATTTCCAGGCGAAATTTCATTTTCTATTGTGACTAGGGTTGCATTTTGCCATGCTTCTTCGTCAAGCAAACCATCAATTATAAAGTTGTCTTCCGAAACTTTTATGGGCTCAAACCGCTCTTGCGCTAGAACGAATTGAGAATTTAAATAAAGGACAAGCAGTAGCTGAAATAAGGTGTGGAAATATAAATTTAAATACATTTGACAGCTACAAATATAGGAGAACCCTTAGGAGTAGGCAAACTTGTTAGTCTAGATAGGGGGCTTGCGCATTTTGCTGCTGAATAAAAATCAAATGGATTACCCACTAGCAGTTGCACTGTTTATTCCAATCAAATGCTGATGTCCCTTGTGATTAAACACGGATTCTTTACCTTTATAAGCGGATCTAATCACTCAGCATGGAAAATGTATTGCTTGTCTTAGGGGCACTGAACTTCTTAGGTCTTTTATTTCTTATTTTAAAAAAATCTGAAAAAAGCAATGAAGAAAAGCTGAGTAGTCAAATGCAACAAGCCTTTTCAAATCAGCGCGAAGAGGTTTCAAAAAACTTTAAGGAAAACCGAATAGAATTGACTCAAAGTATCCACAGACTTACAGAGACTATTATTAAAAACGCCAAAGAAGATCGACTAGAGTTACGACAAACCTTGAGAGACTTTCAGGAGATTTTTACCAAAAATGTCAACACCTTTAATGAGCTCCAGAAGGAAAAATTTGCTGAAATGAAAAGGCAACAAGAAGAAATGATCAAAACGACTGAAATACGTTTAGAAAAAATGCGTGAGACAGTGGATGAAAAATTACACAAGACTTTAGAGGAAAGACTAGGAAAATCATTTGAATTGGTTACTCAGCAACTATTAAAAGTGCAAAAAGGCCTTGGAGAAATGCAACATCTTGCATCAGGAGTGGGCGATTTGAAGAAAGTGTTGAGCAATGTAAAAACAAGAGGTGTTTTAGGAGAAATACAATTGGGAAATATTTTGGAGCAAATTTTAGCACCAGATCAATATCAAGCTAATGTAAAAACAAAAAAAGGCTCTGATGCTATTGTTGAATTTGCAGTCAAAATGCCTGGTAAAACAAATCTCGAAACTCCTGTCTTCTTGCCAATAGACGCAAAGTTTCCACAGGAAGATTATGTGCGTTTACAATCAGCTTATGAAGCGGGAGATACCGTGGCCATAGAAGTCTCTATCAAAGCTTTGTTGCAGTCAATTAAAAAATTTGCCAGAGATATTGCTTCTAAATACATAGACCCTCCTCACACCACAGATTTTGGCATTATGTTTTTGCCTTTTGAAGGTTTGTTTGCCGAAGTAGTTCGTCACCCCGACTTAATTGCGGTCTTACAGAGAGACTATAAAATTGTTGTGACTGGACCAACCACTTTAGCCGCGATGCTCAATAGTCTTCAAATGGGATTCAAAACATTGGCCATCCAAAAACGAAGTAGCGAGGTATGGAATGTTTTGGCGGCTGTAAAAAAAGAATTCAACACATTTGGTGGGGTTCTTGAAAAGGCTCAACGAAAAATCAATGAAGCCAACAACGAAATTGAAACTTTAGTTGGAACTAGAACTCGTATGATGCAATCTAAACTAAAAAATGTTGAGCAGCTTGAAGCTCCCAAAGAAGAACCATCAAAACTTATCGATCTTGAAGAAGAATCCCCCAGCTAATTGTTTTTTGTAGTTCTCTTCTTTTATTCTTGTGTTTTTTTAGCACTTCGGTTGGTTACTACTTCAATGTTTGTTTTGACGTTTCGATTATTTAATGATGATGGAATTTTATCAATTAATTCACTAATTGACTCTTCCGACATGTTTTCTGGAAATGTTACATTGACTTTTACCTCCTCAGGAAATCGAACGGAAACACAAGAAGTAATAAATAATAAGAGTAGAATTAAGTAAGTAAATTTCATAAGATTTAAAGTTTTAATTTAATATACATCTTATAGAGAGCAGAAAACCTCTAATGTTACATTTTTGACTCTTACAATTAAATAATGTATTCTTTATCTAAAGTTTGATATATATTTTTTTGTTGTATAGATATTTTGCTGGAAGCCAAATGATTCCTGCATAAAGCAATGCATACAAGAGTGAAGCAAGTTTTGGAGCAACACCCACGGCGGTTAAACCTTCCATAAAAATGTCATTAAATTTAAAACCCCATATTCGATCACTATAAAAAATGGTAGTAAGAATACCAGCCAGAGCATAGGTAAAGATCGAATTGACCCCAAATATTTGAGCAAAAGTTAGGTGTTTTCCCCATTGTTTTAGATCGCAGATAAAAACAAAAAAGCCAAGAGCAAGAGATGAAATTCCTGCCAGAAAAAGGGTGAAAGAACTACTCCATAAATTTTTATTTAGGGGGAATATGTATTGAAGAATATCTCCAAAAAAAAGCAGCACAGAGCCCATAATAAAGAGTTCGATCAATTTTTCAGAAAGTTGCTTTTGAGATTTAATAATGTAGCCTGCAAGCATCCCAAAAATACCTGTTGCAATGGCTGGGAGTGTACTAAGAATGCCTTCAGGATCCCAGGTTTTTTGCCAAAGCACCCCCGGTAAATAAAGACGGTCTATATAGTGAGCCCAATTTTTTTCTGGCACACTCAAATCAGGAATTCCAATGCCTGGAACTGGAACAAAACACATCAAAATCAAATAACCAACAACAAGACCTATGGCTGTGTAGAGCTGAGTTTTTCTGCTGGTATAAACAAAAAGTAACGCAGTGAAAAAATAAACAAATGCAATTCGAGGTAATACGCCAACCCAGCGAATTCTTTCAAAATCAAATGTGGGCCATAGCCACAAAATAAGTCCTACTATATATATTTTAATACTTCGCCAAATAATTTTTTTGATCAATTCTTTTTTAGGTTGGGATTGAGCTTTTCTGCCCAATGATAAAACAATAGAAGTACCCATTATGAACAAAAAAGTTGGAAATATATAGTCTGTTGGGGTGAGACCATTCCAATCTGCATGAAGCAATGGACTATAAACATGAGACCATGACCCTGGATCATTTACAATGATCATAAAAATAATGGTTAGACCTCTCAAGATATCCACGGCTATTATTCTCTGGTTGTTCATTTTTCTGTTTTAGTTTATTTCAATAGTTTTTCCACCTCTTCTATTTGCATTGAAAACTCGAATTTTCACTTTAGCTTCTGGATCAATTTCTACAGGCTTTTGATACAGCGCATCTTGATCAGTTGGTAGACTTCCATCAAGGGTATAGCGAATTTCCATTCCCGGGAATGCCTGCCTGATGTAAAGTTTATTTTGTTTGATAATGGCTCCAGCTTTTGGAAGATCATAAGCCCAAGGTTTGAGTCTTTGGTCAATCAAGGGGAGTTGACGCTGTCCTATGGTGTTAGAAAATTGATTCCAGTCAACGTTCATTGCAGCTATCTGTTCTTCTCCTTTGAGGTTTATCCAGTCGGGGCGTGGTGCCCATGAACGTTCAGAAAAAATAATTAGATTAGGAAAAAACAAGGCGTCAAAAATCATTTCATTCCGCACAGTTTCTGTCCACAGTTGACTTTGGATTCCCAAAAAATTATCAGTATTTTTTGGATTCAATTTCGTTTTTTGTGATATGTAGGTTTGTGAAATATTATTTTTTTTGTTCAAATAAGCATTGTTAAAAACATCTTCAGGATCTGTAGCCCAACTGTCTTTATAGTTGACATAGCCAGACCAATTCAGACCGTAGTTTTCAAAATCACGATCATCTGTCATATCAAAATAAAAAGCGGCTGAGTTGCTCATCACAGTTTTAAAGCCACTGTTTGCGAATTTGTATATCATATCTTCTCTTCCCTCTCCCCAAATATTATTCCACACATAGGGAATCACCTCTTTGTCAAATTGCTCTTCTTTTATTTGAGTTTCTTCTTGGCTTTTTTCAGAGTGAGCTAACAAAAAATCTTCCCAACCTGCCATAATAATGTGCTGTTGATCAAAAATATTTTTAATTCTTTTTAAGGCATGATTATATAGTTCAAGGGTGTTTTCTAGTTGATGTTTTTTCATGTAGGAGTTACAAAGGGGAGAAGCTGTCCAAACCCCATAGGGTAACTCATCTGCTCCTATACTAAACTGTTTCAATTTGAGTCCAGCAGTTTCATACATTTTCTTAAACTCAAGGACTACTTTTTCATAAAAAGCGAAGGCACTCTCTCTGCAAATGCAAGCCACATTATCATCAAATAGCTGAGCAGAACGATAGTCACTTTCATCATCAGGATCAATTAGACGATAGTTTGAATTTCCTTCCTTCTTTTTGAAACGTGCTTCCATAGATAGAATGGCTGCTCTTGCATGGGATGGAAAACTAATTTGAGGCATGACCGTAATCTTTTTCTGATTGGCATAGTTGAGAAGGTTGATAAAATCTTCTTTACTTAAAAAGCCATTGCCTCTTTTTCCTCCTTTTGCACCAGAGCCATAGAAGGGAATCAATCGTTCCGCTTCATCAATGGTATATCCTCGTTGACTGCCAATTTCTGTCAATTCAGGCAGCCCATCAATTTTAATACGCCACCCTTCATCGTCAGAAAGTCTTAAATCGAGATAGTTTAGTTTATAGAAGGCCATGGCATCAATGACCTGTTTGATTTTTTTTAGACCGTAAAAGTTTCTTGAAATGTCTAGCATAAAACCTCTATACCCAAAACGTGGTGCATCTTCGATATGCAACAAAGGCCAATTAGATTGCTCTAATGCGGCAGTTTGGATTATTTGATCTAAAGATTGTAAACCGTAAAAAACACCTCGCCCATTTGGCGAAGAAATCTCTATTTGTTCTTTGTCTATTGTTAGTGTATAGGCTTCATTAGAAAGATTTTGATTTTGTTTTATGCTAAAGTTAGCCTCTTGTTCATTAGACACCCATTGAATAGGTTTTTCAAATTGATCCTTTAGAACCAATTCAATAGTTCCTTTTTCGGTTTGGAGTTTCTTATCAATAAAGATAGTCCAAGATGAGTCAGCTTTTCTAGAGCCTCTTAATTGTACCATTTTCTTTGGAGTAGGTACCACCCAAGAAAGTTGTTTTTTAGGGAGTTTACTGATAGCAGCATAATCGGCGTAGCGTTCTTCGGCTGAGGGGATTTTTAATCCTTCTATTCCTTTTGCTTCCTTCCAATGTAGCTTAGTTGTAAGTTCTAACATTTCATTTTCGTTATTGACAATAAAAGCACCCATGGGTCCCATCACTTCCCTATTGATCACTCCCTTTTGAATGCCTAGAAATCGTAGGGAAGTTCCTGCATCAAAGTTCCAATTTTCATCAAATTTTAAAATTAAATATTGTTGACCATTGACCCATTCCGAGGAAATACCCTCAGGTAAACTTTCTTCTATAGGAGTTCCTAGAATTTGGTTCCAATGCAAAGACCATTGTCCTCCCTTTAGGTTTTTGTTAGAATTATTCGTTAACAAATATTCTATTTCCATTTGATCTTTTTCAAAATCAAACGCTTTTATGGTAAAATCAAAATGAATCTTTTGACTTGACGTTTTAGGAGAAGAACATTCGATGCTAATAAAACCTAAGAGCAGAATAAAAAAAAGAGAATGTTTCATTTATTTAGAGTGATTTGTTGAGGAAAGGTAATTTATTTTTTCAAATTGATACAAATCCCAAAAAACAAGAAAATTAAAATTTTGTACATTAAAAGAAAAACAAAAATAAAATCCAATAATTATTAAGATTCAATTCAAAAGTGTAGGGACAATCAAGATTGTCACCACTCTAATACTTTTAATTTCTCTTCAAGCTTGTCAAAATCAAACCTCTGAAAAAGGTGAAACGCTGCCCGTAAGTGCTCTTAAAACCTATGTGAATGAAAGTAGTACTGATTTTTCATTTGAAATAAAAGATACCATAAGTCATCCTAAGGCAAAAGTATTTCACATAAAAATGAATTCTGGCCGATGGCTTTCAGAAAAAGAGGTGAATAACCCTTTATGGTGGCATTGGGTTGACATTGTTGTGCCTGAAACAAAGGATACTGAAACTGCGTTAATGTTTATTGGAGGAGGTTCACTCTATGATAACCAGGTTTTTTTAGATAGTACTACAATAGCTCAGGCCATCAATACGAAATCAATCATTGCTCACATTAGTAATGTTCCATTTCAACCCCTTTCTTTCAAAGGGACAGATTCCATTCAGCGTTATGAAGATAATATAATTGCTTATGGTTGGGATAAATTTTTGAAAGGAGGAGCAAAAGAGGAAGATGTAAAATGGTTGGCACACTATCCTATGACAAGAGCAGTAGTTCGCGCGATGGATGTGGTGGAAGAAGTCTCACAAAATGTTGGTGCCTCGGTGTCTTCTTTTTTTGTTTCAGGAGCCTCTAAAAGAGGATGGACCACATGGACTACGGCAGCAGTAGATGATCGGGTGATGGGTATTGCTCCACTGGTGATAGATATGTTAAATATAAATCCATCTTTTGATCACCATTATAAAGTATATGGCGACTGGTCTCCAGCCGTTCAAGATTACACAAACAATGCTATTATGGACTGGATGGGTTCTCAAGAATTTAATCGAATGATGGATTTTATAGAACCGTATCAATTTAAAGCGCTTTTCACCATGCCAAAATTAATTGTCAATGGAACTATTGACGAATTTTTTGTCACAGACTCTTGGAAATATTATTGGGATGATTTACCAGAAAAAAAATATTTACAATATGTTCCAAACGGAAACCACGGTTTGGCTGGACGCTACAGCACACAAAATATATTTTCTTTTTATGATGCACTTATTCATCAAAAGCAGCTACCAGAAATGGAATGGAGAATAGAAGAAGACCAAATAGTTGTAGAAGTGAAATCAAATATGCCCTATGAAATTGCGCTATGGCAAGCCAATAACCCTATGACAAGGGATTTTAGAATTTGGGCTGTCGGCAAATCATGGCAGAAAAAGACTCTTCCCATTAATCCTGCAGGGCAATATGCAATTAAAATTCCTATTCAAGAAAAAGGATTTACAGCCTCTTTAGTAGAAGTTATTTTTAATCCGTCCTCACCAACTCCACTTATATTAACCACCGGAACAACGATTAAACCAGATCAATATCCTTTTGAAAGTTATCAACCTAAACAGCCTTTGGGTACCTACAGTCAAAACTGAGTATTTCTTTTTTATTGGGATCAAACAAGGCTAAGAATTTTTCTTAAACCCATAGCGAAGCTGACCCCAAAAAGTAGAGGGAATTTGTTGATCTCCTGGAAACCCAAGAGTTAAATGAGCGTCTGGTTTGGGGACATGATAGGTTTTAAAAAGATAATCCCAAAAACTCAGGCTTATGGCAAAATTAACACCTACTTTTCCATCAGGTTGAGCGTGAGCGTGATGATACAGATGCATCACAGGATTATTGAAAACATATTTCAAAGGGCCCCAAGTAATTTTTAGGTTTGCGTGATTGATATGTCCAATTGTGATGGCTACAAAGTGAACAATAAAAGCCTGTTGTGGCTCAAAGCCCCCCAAAAGCATTAAGCCAACCGTTTTTAGGGGTTTGTATAAAATGTTTTCCATCCAGTGATAACGCAGGTGTGCTGCAAACCCCATTTCCTTAACGCTGTGATGAATTTTATGAAACGCCCACAAAAATGAATATTTATGCAATAGAATGTGAGTAAACCATTGAACAAAATCGAGTACTACAAAAAAAATGAGAAGTTGTGCTAGGGGTGGTAATGCATCTAAATGTATAATTTCTATGCTACTGGGTGCTAATCCTATTTTTGAAACCAATAGACCAACTGTTTGA
The DNA here is from genome assembly GCA_002457295.1 of Flavobacteriales bacterium MED-G22. The sequence goes on along the minus strand of NTKF01000026.1, from coordinate 3,144 downwards.
TAAAATCCACTGATTGCAATTGAAAAAATAAAAAAATTAAAAAACATGTAAAAGACGTCCAAGGCAAAGTCTTTTCTAAAAACAGCTTGGTTCTTTCTCCAAGGAAATAAAATCTCAAGTATCCACACCAAAAGAGAAATTAATATCAGCCCCCAGAAGTAATTTTCATAAAAAGGGACGTCGAACAGCATTGATCGAACTGTCCAATTTAATGAACCCATAAATGCATTTAAAAAAACTTCTAAAAAATCCATCATTCTTCATTGCACATAAGTATGTGCTTCAGCAACGTTTTATAATACAAACTTAATCAAGAATATGGAATATTAAAATAAAAAACTCCTCATAAAAAAATAGGGAAATTGATGAGAACCTTAAGGAGTATAATCCCATAAGTGAATCAAATAGATTTGTGGTGAGTTGCAGTTTGATTTAATTTCAATTTTTAACAGATAAAATAAAACCCTATAAATTAAAAATTTACAGGGTTAAAAAGTGGTACCTCCAGGAATCGAACCAGGGACACAAGGATTTTCAGTCCTTTGCTCTACCAACTGAGCTAAGGTACCTTTGTTGGAGCAAGGGCAAATATAATCGGGTTTTTGTTTCCTCACAAAATAATTCCATTCAATTCTTCTTATTTTAGTGCCTTTAAACTTGCATGTATCTCATTTTAGATTTTGGAAACACTAGAATTAAGCACTTTGTTTATCGTGAAAAAGCATTGGTAGCCTCAAAAGTAAGTGTCTTTTCAGACCTTTCAGAATCACTTCATAAGACAAAGCAAGAATTTCCTAAAATTACAGCCATTTTAATAGCTGATGTTTGGGGTAAAGCGAAAACAATAGTTTCAGAAATATTTTCGAGTCAAAAAATTATTATTTGCAATTTAAATCTCAACATGCCATTTACAACATGCTATGAAAGCCCAACATCTTTTGGTGCAGACCGAATAGCGCTATTGTCGGCAATTTGTTTAGCCTATCCAAAGCAAAATGTACTTGGGATTGATTTAGGAACGTGTATTACTTTCGATTTTATTGATAAAAATGCGAAGCATTATGGAGGAAGTATTTCACCAGGATTCGAAATGCGTTACAAAAGTGTTCATCATTTTACCGGTCAGCTTCCAGAATTATCTCCAAAAAAGCCAAACTCCCTTATTGGTGTAGATACTGAGAGTGGTATACATTCTGGAATTTACTATGGTATATTGCATGAAATTGAAGGTCAAATTGAATTTTACAAGGCTCGATTTAAAAATTTAACAGTAATTTTTGTAGGTGGAGACAGTCAAAGGTTGCCCATGCCATATAAAAATGGCATATTTGCTCCTAACAATTTTTCAGCAGATGGTTTACGCCACATTCTAGAACTCAATATCTGAAGATGATTCGTAAGATTGTTTTAGGTTTATTTCTTTTTTTTGCCCCTTTCCTGAAAGGACAAAATGCATCAGCCTCACCCTATTCCTTTGCAGGTTTGGGAGAGTTGAATTTTAGAGGGACCCAAGTAAATCGATTTATGGGAGGTTTAGATGTCTACACTGATTCCATACATGCTAACTTAACTAACCCAGCTAGTTATGGAGAACTCAAGCTAACAACTTATTCTTTGGGTATTCATTATAAGTCCAATCTAATGGCTGACGAAACCTTTTCAAAAAATGGTCAAACCGCTACTTTAGATTATTTGGCTGTTGGAATCCCTACAGGTAAGTTTGGTTTTGGTTTTGGAATTATACCGCTGACCTCCGTAGGCTATAAAATAAATAGCTTAAACGAAACTGTAGAACCAGCTCTAATTGATCAATTTCAAGGAAGTGGAGGAATTAACCAAACATTTTTTTCTGTAGGTTTTCCTTTGTTTAAATTTTTTCATTTGGGGGCAACCCTCAATTATAATTTTGGAAATTTAGAATATCAAACAGAACAATTTAAACAAGGGGTTGACTTTGCAACCCAACTCAATAGAAAATCATCTGTTTCTGGTTGGAGCTATCAAGTTGCTGCAAATGTGACGATGCCAATTGGTGCCAAACATGAAATGAAAGCCATGTACACTTATCAGCCAATGGCAAATTTTGATTCCTCAAATGAACAAATTATCTTTACGCGCTCTATATCGAATAACACAATAATCGATTTTGAAGAAATAGATTTATCTGCAAACGGATTACAGAATACAACAATGAAATTCCCTTTGTCACAAAAATTTGGTATTGGATTTGGAAAACCTAAAAAATGGTTTTTGGGTGTTCAAAGGAATATGAGTTCTTATTCAACCTTTAAAAATTCTTTCGTGTTGAGAGAAAATATCACTTATGAAGATGCTTCTCAGTTTACAGTAGGTGGTTTTTTTATTCCGAATTATACCTCTTTAACTAGTTATTTTAGCAGGGCTGTTTATCGGTTTGGTTTTCGAAAGGAGGAGTTAGGCGTGTTGGTAAATAACATACCTTTAACAGAAACTGGCATATCTTTTGGAATAGGTTTACCTATGTCAGGCTATTCAAATGCAAATGTTGGAATAGAAATGGGTAGACGTGGAGAAAAAAATAATGGTTTGGTAAGAGAAACCTATTTTGCACTTCGAGTGGGGCTCTCTCTTAACGCATTGTGGTTTATCAAACCAAAGTATAATTAATTGAAAGAAAAATGAAAAAAAGTATTCTTTTATCAGTCGTTGTATTATTTGTAATAAAAGGAAATAAAGTATTTGGACAAGATAATCAAGAGTGTATTCAGAACTTATCCATTTTTGCTGAGTTCGCAAAAGTAAAAAACTATGACGAAGCCTACGCCCCTTGGATGGCCGTGCGCAATGAATGTCCACAATTAAATAGGGCAATCTATTCTTATGGAGAACGTATTTTAAAGGATCGTATTAAGAATGGTAGTGATGAAGTAAAAGCTTCTGCTAAAGAAGACATTTTAGTTTTTTACGATCAGTGGGCTACAAACTTCCCAGTCTATAAAAAGAAATCTCAATTAGGCGATGTGATTAGTAAAAAAGCCCAAGCCATGTTGAACTATCAACTGGGTGATCTAAAAACAGTATACAATACTTTTGACGAGGCGTTTACAAAAGACCCAAGTAGTTTTTCCAATCCAAAACACCTTTACAACTATTTCAAAACTTTCT
>NTKF01000025.1 GCA_002457295.1 Flavobacteriales bacterium MED-G22 | reverse complement strand
ATGTGCGTTTAGGTTTATTGAAGCCTTCTGAAAAAAAGGTTCTAGAGGTTATTTTTTAATAAGCGATAGTAAAGCGTCTTGATCTAAACCAGAAAACCATCTAATATTTCGATTTAAAAAGGAAAAGAATGCATTATACTGCAACCAGATCTCCTGCTATATTTTTTTGAGGTAATGTAGAGCTTCCCATCAAGTAGGTATCAATTTGATGTGCCGCTTCTCTACCCTCAGAAATAGCCCAAACGATTAGAGATTGCCCCCTACGAGCATCTCCAGCCGTGAAAATATGGTCTTTTTCAGTTTGATACTGATTTTCACCTTTCACGTTACCTCGTTCATCAAAAGATACTCCAAATTGCTCAGGAAGACTTTTTTCAGGACCTGTAAATCCAAGTGCTAACAAAGCAAGGTCGCAGGGCCATTCTTTTTCACTCCCTTTCTTTTCAATAAGTTTTGGTCTTTCTCCTGGAATTTTCTTCCAGCTTACTTCAACAGTTTTTAGCCCTTTAAGTTTTCCGTTTTTATCTCCAACAAATTCTTTGGTCAAAATACTCCATTCTCTATGAATTCCTTCTTCATGCGAAGAACTGGTTTTCAACACAAAAGGCCAATAGGGCCAAGGATGATCTTCTGTTCTTGATTCGGCTGGTTTAGGCATAATTTCAAAATTGGTAACACTTTTAGCTCCGTGTCTATTAGAAGTGCCAATGCAGTCAGAACCCGTGTCGCCACCACCAATCACAATTACGTCTCTATTTTTAGCAAATAGTTTTGGGTCTCTTTGGTGTTGTCCGTCAACCGCTTTGTTATTGTGAGGCAGGAAGTCCATTGCTTGTACTACGCCATCTAAATCTGCCCCAGGGATAGGGAGCTCTCTTTTTATGGTAGCGCCAGTTGCAATTAAGACAATATCAAATTCTTCTTCCAAGGTTTCAGCGGTTATAGTTTTACCTACCTCTACGTTACATTTGAAAGTGATGCCTTCCGCTTCTAAAATTTCCAATCGGCGATCGATGATCTTTTTTTCCATTTTAAAATCAGGAATGCCATAGCGTAGTAGCCCCCCAATTTTGTTGTCACGTTCAAAAACTGTCACAAGGTGTCCAGCTCGATTGAGTTGCTGAGCTGCTGCGAGACCAGCGGGTCCAGAACCTATAATAGCTACTGTTTTATCCGTTCTGTTGGTCGGAGGTTGTGGTTTTATCCATCCTTCAGCAAACCCCCGCTCAACAATATATTTTTCGATTAACTCAATAGAAACAGGAGGATTGATAATGCCCAAAACACAAGCAGCTTCACAAGGAGCAGGGCACAAACGACCAGTAAATTCTGGGAAGTTGTTTGTTGAATGTAAAATGCCTAGGGCTCGTTCCCATTCGTTTTTATACACTGCATCATTAAAATCTGGAATGAGATTGCCAAGTGGACAGCCACTATGGCAGAATGGTACGCCACAGTCCATGCAGCGACCTCCCTGTTCTTGAAGTTTTTCATTTTCAGGCTCGAGGGTAAATTCATTATAATTTTTAACACGTTCTTTAGGATCAACTGTAGATTCTTTGATCCTATCATATTCCATAAAACCTCTTAATTTTCCCATAACTATACTTTTTCTGTTTCAGATTTCGCCATCATTTCCAAGGCTTTTTTATAATCGGTAGGCATAACTTTAATAAACTTTTTACTGGATTCAGGCCACCCAGAAAGAATACGCTCGGCTTTAGCACTCTTTGCATAATCGATATGGTTTTGTAACAAATGGGCTACATGCTCCCGATCTTGGTCTGTAAGGTCTTCTAACTCTACCATTTCCATATTAAACTTCTTTTCGTCAAATTGACCATCGTCACTAAAAATATAAGCAATTCCACCACTCATTCCTGCAGCAAAATTACGTCCAAAGGCACCAAGAATCACAGCCACTCCTCCAGTCATATATTCACAGCCATGGTCACCAATACCCTCCACAACGGCTGTTGCTCCTGAATTACGAACACAAAAACGTTCACCAGCGATTCCATTGATATAGGCTTCACCAGCAGTTGCTCCATAGAGAGCCACATTGCCAATAATGATGTTTTCTTCGGGCACAAAGCTTGCTTTTTCAGGCACCTGTGCAATAATTTTTGCTCCTGATAATCCTTTGCCAAAGTAGTCGTTGGCAGTACCGACCACTTTCATGTAAAGACCACGGGTAGCAAATGCGCCAAAACTTTGACCTGCGGTACCTGTAAACTTAATACTCAGCGTGTCTTCTGGAAGGCCCGCAGCGCCATGAATTTTTGAAATTTCATTGCTCACTATTGCGCCTACGGTACGATCTGTATTCTTGATATTAAAATCAAGGTGCTGAGTTTCTTTTCTATAAACGGCTGGATGAGCTTGTTTTAAGATCTGAAAATCCAACACATGTTTCAACCCATGATCTTGCTCGCGGGTGTTGTAGACTTGAACAAAATCTGGCACGTCAGGTTTATATAAGATTTTCGAAAGATCTATGCCCTGTGCTTTATAATGATCGATTGCTGTTTTCATGTTTAGTTTTTGAGATTGACCGACCATTTCATCTACAGTGCGGAACCCTAAGTCAGCCATAATTTGTCGTAATTCTTCAGCAACAAAATACATATAGTTGATGACGTGTTCAGGTTTCCCCTTAAAATTTTTCCTTAGTTCAGGGTCTTGGGTTGCGATCCCAACTGGGCAAGTGTTGAGATGACAGGCTCTCATCATGATACAACCAGAAGCTATAAGGGGTGCAGTTGAAAAACCAAATTCTTCTGCTCCTAGTAAACAGGCTATGGCCACATCTCTACCTGTTTTCATTTGACCGTCACATTCGAGAACAATTCTACTTCTTAAATCATTGAGCACTAAAGTTTGCTGAGCTTCAGCAATACCAAGTTCCCAAGGTAATCCGGCATGTTTAAGAGAGGTGAGGGGAGACGCTCCTGTTCCACCGTCATAGCCCGAAATGAGAATAACATCAGCTTTGGCTTTTGCCACTCCTGCGGCAATGGTTCCAACGCCTACTTCAGAAACGAGTTTTACATTAACGCGCGCTTCTCTATTTGCATTTTTAAGATCAAAAATTAACTGTGCTAAATCTTCGATAGAATAAATATCGTGATGGGGGGGTGGTGAAATCAAACCGACATAGGGTGTGGAGTTTCTCACAGAGGCAATGTATGGGTTTACTTTTGGACCAGGTAATTGTCCTCCTTCACCGGGTTTTGCTCCCTGTGCCATTTTGATTTGTATTTCTTTAGCAGAACTCAAGTAGTGGCTAGAAACGCCAAACCGACCAGAAGCCACTTGCTTGATAGCACTATTTCTCCAGTTTCCGTCTATATCAGGTTGGAACCTTTTTGGATCTTCTCCTCCTTCGCCAGAATTACTTTTCCCTCCAATTCTATTCATGGCTACGGCCAAATTTTCATGTGCTTCTTGGCTAATAGAGCCTAAAGACATGGCCCCCGTTTTGAAACGTTTAACTATTGCTGTCCAAGGTTCTACCTGATCTAGGGGAATAGGATCAAAACTTGAAAATTCAAAAAGACCTCTCAGGGTCATCAATTTTTTGTTCTGTTCATTCACCAATTTGGCAAAGGTTTCATATTCCTCAACTTTATTTTGTCTCACTGCTTGTTGCAAATGAGCCACGGTGTGTGGGTTAACAGCATGTGCCTCACCATCTCTTCTCCAACGATAGTCACCTCCAATTTCCAGAGACATGCCAATGTTGGATTCATGTAAATACGCTTTGCTATGTCTCTGCGCAATTTCTTTTTCGATTTCATAAAGACCAATTCCCTCAATTCTGGTGGCTGTGTTACAAAAAAAGCGATCTATAAATTTTTGCGAAAGCCCTAATGCTTCAAAAATTTGAGCCCCTCTGTAGGAATGCAAAGTGGAGATTCCAATTTTGTTCATCACTTTTACGATCCCTTTAGCTATGGCTTTATTGAAGTTGCTAATAGCTTTGTCTGTTTCTAAAGCAATACCTTCATTTTCGGTTTGATGCTGGATGACTTCATTAACTAGGTAGGGGTTAATAGCACTTGCACCATAACCAAACAACAAGGCAAAATGATGTGGCTCTCTCGGTTCTGCGGATTCTAAAATAATTCCAAATCGAGAGCGTTTTCCTTTTCTTTTCAAGGCGTTGTGAGTATGTGCACATGCTAGAAGCATTGGTATTGGTGCTAGAGAAGAAGATACTCCTCTGTCAGAAAGAATAATGATATTGGCTCCATTTGAGAGCGCTCTTTCAACTTGATGGACCATTTCCTCTAAAGCATTTTCTAGTCCATTCAACCCACTTTGAGTTTCATAAAGTGTGCTTATGCTTACCGATTTGAAATCGGGATTTTCTATGTTTTTAATTTTGTCTAAATCCTCATTGGAAATAACAGGATTTTGGATATGTAGCTTTTTGGCATGATTGGCCGTAACGTCAAATATATTATAATCACTTCCTACTGAAAGGCTAGTGTCGGTGACTATTTCTTCTCTAATTCCATCCAAGGGTGGATTGGTGACTTGTGCAAAAAGTTGTTTAAAATAATTGTAAAGCAATTGTGGCTTGTCTGACAAAACAGCAAGAGGAGTATCAGTTCCCATAGAACCAATAGCTTCTTTTGCACTAATTACCATTGGTTTTATGATTGTTTTTAAATCTTCTTGGGTGTAGCCAAAAATACGAAGCCGTGTTTCAAAATCTTCTTTTTCGTCAGGGGTCTTGTTACCAGTGTAGGGCACCTCTTTTAAACGCAAAAGATTTTTTTGAAGCCACTCCCGATAGGGTCTTTCAGAGGTGATTTCTTTTTTGATCTCTTCATCTTCGACAATCCTACCTTCATTCATATTTACTAAAAACATTTTGCCTGGTTCAAGCCGTCCATGTCGTTCAATGTTATCAGGAGCAATGTCTAAAACACCAGTTTCTGAAGACATGACCACATAGCCGTCTTTAGTAACTGAATAGCGTGAAGGTCTTAAACCGTTTCGGTCGAGGAGCGCACCAATGTATTTACCATCTGTAAATGGAATAGATGCAGGGCCGTCCCAAGGTTCCATAATACAAGAATTGTACTCATAGAATGCTTTTTTATCTTCATCCATGGCTTGATGTTTTTCCCATGCTTCTGGGACCATCATCATCATCACTTCTGGCAGCGATCGCCCCGAGGCTAATAAAAGTTCCACGACCATATCCATTGATGCTGAATCAGATTTACTAGGCAGAATGACAGGTAAAATCTTTTTAATGTCCTCCCCAAAAAGATCACTTTTCAATAATTCTTCTCTGGCTTGCATTCGACTGTAATTTCCTCTAAATGTGTTGATTTCTCCATTATGGCACATGTATCGGAAAGGCTGAGCCAAATCCCATGTTGGGAAAGTGTTGGTTGAAAAACGCTGGTGTACTAATGCCAATCGAGTAACTACAGCAGGATTTGAAAGATCTAAATAATAATTTTTTATATCCTCAGGAATGAGTAAGCCCTTGTAGATGAGAGTATGAGTTGATAAACTTGGTAAATAAAAATATGAAGCTTCAGAAAGTTTTGAAGAGGAAATGGTATGCTCACTAATTTTTCTAGCAATGAAGAGTTTCACATTAAATTCATGCTCCGACAATTCCTCATTTTTTCCAATAAATACTTGCATTATGTGAGGCTCGGTTTGAGCAGCAATGCTTCCTACATGGCTAGGATCAACCGGAACAGTTCTCCAACCTAAAACCTTTAGACCTTGATTTTTAATCTCTTTTTCTAAAACTCCGATGCAATAATTTCTTTGGTTTTCTTTTTTAGGAAGAAACACCATTCCAACAGCATATTCGTGTAATTTTGGCAACTGAAAATGGCATTCAGAAACAAGAAAATCATGTGGGATTTCAATAAGAATACCTGCGCCATCCCCGGTTTTTCCATCTGCACTCACCGCCCCTCGATGTTCTAATTTATCTAAAATATCTAGAGCTTTGTGGATGATATCGTTGGTTTTTTTACCTTGAAGGCTGCATATAAAACCTGCCCCACAATTGTCGTGTTCGAAGTTAGGGTCATAAAGACCTTGTTTTGCTGGCAACATAGAATTTTTTTAAAGGACACCCAAATTACGAATTGTTTAGAAGATAGACTTTGCGTTTGTATTTTAAAGCAATAATTTTAGAGAAAAATCAAATTATTTTAAAATTTTTAAAAAAATCAAAAATAAAGACTAGAATAATTACGATTTTGATAATGAATTAATTTTATAATGATAGGGCAAAAAAAGAGAAAAAAGACTGTGCAATTTCACGTGTTAGGAGTGATGTCAGGGACTTCTCTGGATGGATTAGATTTAGCTTCTGCCCAATTTAGAAAAGACAAAAAGGGGCAATGGCATTTTGACTTTACTTTAACTGAGACAATCCCCTATCCAAAAGCTTGGCAAAGGCGACTAGCTAAAGCCCATACACTACATAAAAAAGAACTTGAAAAGTTAGATTTTGAGTATACAAAGTGGCTATCAAAAACATTATATCAAACGATAAAAAAATATGATTTAGAGGATTTAAAGGCGATATGTTCTCACGGTCATACGGTGTTGCATCAACCCGAAAAAGGAATTACTTTACAGATAGGCAATCTTCCATTAATTTCAAATAACCTGCATTGTCCAGTGGTTTGTGATTTTAGAACCCAAGATGTGGCCCTTGGTGGCCAGGGGGCTCCGTTGGTGCCTGTCGGTGATCATTTGTTATTTCCAAAATACACGGGTTGTCTGAATTTAGGAGGAATAGCCAATCTTTCAAAAATTTCGATCAACCCCCCCAAAGCTTATGATGTTTGTGCTTTTAATCAAGTCTTTAATTATCTTTCGAATAAACTAGGTTTGACGTTTGACGAATCTGGACATTTAGCATCTAAAGGAAAAATAATTGAACCGTTGCTTGAGCAACTCAATGCACTCTCCTATTATTCTCTATCTGGGCCAAAATCGTTAGGTAGAGAATGGGTTGAAGAAAACATTATCTCCAAAGTAAATAAATATGAAGATTCTTTAATCCAAGACGTGATGCATACTTATGCCCATCATTGTGCGCTCCAAATTGGTAATCAATGGAACAAAGGAGATCTAGTCTTAGTCACTGGCGGAGGGGCTCACAATCATTATTTTATGGAAACTCTAACCCGCTATTCTGAAGCTCAATTTGAAATTCCAGAGCATACTTTAGTAAACTTCAAGGAAGCATTGATATTTGGTCTGTTAGGTGTGTTGAAACTGCTAGAGGAAGTGAATTGTTATGCTGCTGTTACTGGGGCAAAAAAAGACCATGTGGCGGGGAATATATTTTTTCCTTAAAAAAGCAACCCTCTTTTTGGAATTTTAATAAATTTGGTATCTACACAACATAAAATCAAAACACAAACTATAATTTAAGCTTCCATGGAAACCATTCTAATTGGCATTTTTATCATCGGATATCTCGCAATTACCCTTGAACATACCCTTAAAGTAGATAAACTCATTCCTGCTTTGGCTATGATGGCTTTTCTATGGGCCTTAATCTCATTGTTTCATCTTCCTGTATTTGAGGTTAATACAGAACTAAAAGAATTAGAACCTACACACCTAGAAGAGATTTTATTGCATCACTTAGGTAAAACGGCAGAAATAATTATCTTTTTGCTAGGTGCGATGACTATTGTGGAAATCATTGATTATTTCAATGGATTTTTTACTATAAAAAGCTTTATAAAGACGAAAAGTAAAAAAGGGCTTTTGTGGATTTTTGCCATTCTAGCATTTATCCTTTCTGCTATCATAGATAATTTAACAGCCACCATAGTGCTAATCACCATTTTGCAAAAAGTGATTCCTAGTAGAGAAACACGATTATGGTTTGCAGGGTTAATCATTATTGCTGCAAATGCAGGAGGAGCATGGTCTCCTATTGGAGATGTGACTACTACAATGTTGTGGATTGCGAACAAAGTTACTACAGGAAAATTAATAGGGTACGTACTCATACCTTCCGTAGTTTGTTTGGTAGTCCCTACTTTTTTAGCCTCAACCCTTCCCGCCTTCAAGGGAGAAATTGAACTCCCTGAGGAAGAAGAAAAAGTAGCCACACATCGTCGAGGTGCTGCCATGTTATACTTAGGCCTCTCTGCCATTGTGTTTGTGCCTATATTCAAGACATTAACTCATCTCCCTCCCTATGTAGGAATGATGTTGTCTTTGGCTATTGTGGCCACCTTTGCTGAAATTTTTAGTAAAGCTAAAATTAGTATTAGTTCCGTTGACCTAGAAAGTGATGCACATGCTACTGCCAGCCCAGTCCATAAATCTCTCTCTAAAATCGAATTGCCAAGTATTCTTTTTTTCTTAGGGATCCTCCTAGCTGTTGCTGCATTAGAATCTTTAGGTATGTTGTTTCATTTTGCAGAGGGTCTCAATAGCACAATTCCTAACACAGATTTTGTCATTGCTCTTCTTGGGGCAGGCTCAGCTGTTATTGATAATGTGCCACTTGTAGCTGCTAGTATTGGAATGTTTTCTCAAGAACTAGACAATCCTCTTTGGCATCTAATTGCCTATGCTGCGGGGACAGGAGGAAGCATGTTAATCATAGGCTCTGCAGCAGGAGTTGTTGCAATGGGCATGGAGAAAATTGATTTCTTTTGGTATTTGAAAAAAATTGCTTGGTTAGCATTAGTAGGTTTCTTGGCTGGCTTTTTTACTTTTCTTCTCTTACGCGATTTTATCACCTCTTAATCACAATATTTTTGATATCTTCATCGTTGAGAGTTATATAACTTAATCGATGAAAACACACTTTTTTCTCATCCAAGAAAGCCCTCCACTACAAACAGAAAAAACTTTATCTCTGATCGAGTTGATTCAGAACGGTGGTTTGGGAGGCCAAATCATTATTGGTCTTTTAGTAGTTCTTCTTTTGGTGGTGGTATACATTTATTTTGAGCGATTATTTGCCATTAGAGATGCGGTTAAAATTTCTTCAAATTTTATGTCTCAAATAAGAACCTATGTTCTCAATGGTAAAATCGATAACGCCCAGCAAATTTGTCTTTCAGAAAACAAGCCAGTAGCTAGGCTTATTTCTAAGGGACTTAGCCGCATTGGTCGACCCTTAGAGGACATTAATACTACCATTGAAAATGCTGGCCGATTAGAAGTGTATAAACTAGAAAAAAATATAAGTATATTAGCCACAATTGCAGGTGCTGCTCCCATGCTAGGGTTTTTAGGAACTGTTATTGGAATGATCCTTTCGATTTTTGAAATCTCTAATGCTGGAGGAAATATTGATATGCAATTGTTAGCCGATGGTCTTTATACAGCAATGACTACAACAGTTGCTGGTCTTATAGTAGGGATCATTGGGTATATAACCTACAATCATTTAGTTGTCAAAACCAATAAAGTTGTCTATCAAATGGAAGCGTCGAGCCTTGAATTTTTGGACCTCTTGAACGAACCCACCTAATTGATGAAATTAAGCGGCAGAAATAAAATCAAACCAGAATTTAACATGTCTTCAATGACAGACGTCGTGTTTTTGTTGTTGATTTTTTTTATGATCGCTTCAACCCTTGCTAAACAACTCAATACCATTGAAGTAAAGTTGCCCCAAGCTGAGGGGAAATCAGAAAACCGCAACACAGTGGCCGTTACAATTAGAACATCAAATCGGTTTTATATTGACGAGCAAGCGGTCTCCAAAAGAAATCTAGAGAATAGATTAATTGGCCAAATGAAATCACTTTCTTCTCCTTCAGTAATCTTAAGAGCAGATAAAAAAGTGCCTCTAGATGATGTGGTATATGTCATGAATATTGCTAATAGAAATGGAATAAAAATTGTATTGGCAGTAGACTCACAGTGAAGATTTGAACATGAAATTTTTAGATACAGCACACAAAAAAAAGGCAGCGGTACTTACCACAATCACTGCGCTACTTTTGTTACTCGTTTTTTTTGTTCTTGGGCTTAGCTATTTAGACCCCCCTATCGCTTATGGAATGGAAGTAAATTTTGGAATGCATTCAACTGGAAAAGGTCAAATTCAATCACAAAATCCTCCTGTGTCAAAACCTAACCCAGTTCAAGAAGCTCAAGAAGAGCAAATAGAAAAATCAACCCCTCCATCTCCAAAAACAACAACAATCCCCATGAGTGAAAAAGTGTTGACAGAAAAAAAAAGTGAGATACCTATTGCTCAGGAAGAAAAGCAACCAGAAGCTAAACAAAAGGTAGAGAAAGAAACCCCTGTGGAAGAAAAACAACCCCCCAAACCAAAAGTCTCCGAAGCTACTAAAAATTTAGTGTCAAACCTCATTCATAAGGAACCATCTGAGGGCGAAGAATTGCCCAGCGAGGGCATTGAAGGAACATCAGGAGATCAAGGCCAACCCAAAGGGAATCCATATTCCAATAGCTACTATAGTGAAGAAGGACAAGGAGGAGAGGGGACTCGATTCGGACTTAATGGACGAAGCCTACGATTGGAAGGCAAAGTGGTGCAAGATTGCAATCAAGAAGGAACGGTTGTAGTGCGGATCACGGTAGATCAAAATGGAGATGTAGTTAAGGCAACACCGGGAGTAAAAGGAAGTACTAACACACATCCTTGTCTATTGGAACCAGCAGAAAAAACAGCACAGTTGCACAAATGGCATTCAGATGCCAACGCACCAAATAAACAAATTGGATTTGTTGTAATTCAATTTAAACTAGGGGAATAAAGATTGAAAACCTATAATGAAACCGTTGAATGGCTCTACCATAAATTGCCAATCTATCAGCGAATAGGGGCCAGTGCCTACCGACCAGGATTGGAACGGATCCATAAAATAGTTGATTATTTAGGCAATCCACACAACAAATTTCAAAGTATACACATCGCTGGAACCAATGGGAAAGGGTCTACAGCGCATTTAATCGCCTCTGTTTTTCAACAAGCAGGGTATAAGGTCGGTTTATATACTTCTCCACATTTAAAGGATTTTAATGAACGAGTTCGTGTAAACGGAACAGCTGTTGAAAGAAAAGAAATTGTAGATTTCGTTGCCCAACATAAAACCTATTTTGATACCCATAAAAGCTCATTCTTTGAAATGACCGTTGGATTGGCTTTTGATCGATTTGCCTTTCATCAAGTTGATATTGCTATTGTTGAAGTAGGCTTAGGAGGTAGATTGGATGCAACCAATATTATCACTCCAGTTTTGAGTATAATTACAAACATCGGATTGGATCATACTCAATTTTTAGGAGATTCACGATCTGCTATTGCAAGAGAGAAAGCTGGAATTATAAAAAATAAAATTCCAATTTTAATTGGGGAAAAAGATGCTGAAACACAACCTGTTTTTGAGGAGGTCGCAAAAAAGTGTGGAGCAGCAGTTCATTGGGCTAATGACTTAGTTGAAAGGGTTTATGAAAGTGATTTGGTTGGAGAGTATCAAAAGGAAAATATTCGATTAGCACAAGCTACTGTTCAGCTTTTACCCCAATTCAAAATCAGTCAGAAAAATTGTAAAGAAGGATTTTTAAGTGTTGTTAAAAACACTGGAATAAAGGGTAGATGGCAATGCATCGGCACAGCCCCAATGATTGTAGCAGATGTGGCCCATAACAAAGAGGGGATCTCACAGGTTGTTTCTCAAATTCGTAAACAACGCTATCAGACTCTTCATTTAGTTTTGGGCTTTGTTCAGGACAAAGAAATTATGCCCATTGTTTCTTTATTACCAGATGAAGCTAAATTGTACCTTTGTGCGGCTAATAACCCTAGGTCCCTTCAGTTAAATAACCTAGAGAAATATGTTAGTAATAAAACTTCTCACTATTCAACCTACAGTAGTGTAGCAGCAGCTTTTTCTGCCGCTAAAAACAATGCTAAATCGTCTGATTTTATCTATGTTGGTGGCAGTACTTTTGTGGTTGCTGAAGTTTTATGAATTGCCTCTAAATTAATTTGCAAATAGAAAAAACGCCATTATATTTGCAACCACTTTAGGGGCGCGTAGCTCAGTTGGTTCAGAGCACTTGGTTTACACCCAAGGGGTCAGGGGTTCGAATCCCTTCGCGCCCACATCTTCAACCCTACTTAAGTAGTGGGGGTTTTAGCGTATCGCTCTTCACTTTAACAATAATTTATAAACTCCAAATGTAACCTAATGGAAATAATCTCGTCTAAAATGTAGATTAGGTTTGTGATAGTAAACCTGCCTCCTGTATTTTTCATTTTGATAATCTATTGTTAATCTTGAACTTTATGATTTGGAGGTGGGTTTTCTTTTTTCCATATCAAGCTAATAGAATTATCTTATTTTTATGCTATATAACTTTCTCTTATGAGCAACTTAGCTGACAAAATCGCCTTAGTAATTATTACGATAATATATGCATTCATAATAACCATAGGCTATTTCTTTTATGAAAGAAAACCAATCGGTGCAGGTGCTTTGCAACAAAACCCTCCCGCTTTGCAACACATTGTTCTAATCAAATACAAATCAGAAACCTCAAATAAAATATTGTATGACATAGAAAATGCAGCAAATGCATTAGCTCAAATACCAGGGGTATATGAATTAACCTATGGGAATAATGTTTCTCAAGAAGGCTTTGATCAAGGCTTTTCACACAGTCTAACGATGGCTTTTCAAACGGCTAAAGATAGAGATAGCATTTATCTACCTCATCCAATCCACACAGAGTTTGGTGCTGTTTTTGCTCCCAATGTAGAAAACTTTGTTGTTTATGATTATTGGAAATGAAGTCGTTGATTATGCTTCAATTAGTGCTTTAATTTTTTTTGTTTCTTCTTCAGCTAATGAAGCGTCAACTAAAATTCTTCCGCTATGTTCGTCAGTGATTATTTTATTACGAGAAGCAATTTCAAGTTGAACTTGTGGTGGGATAGTAAAATAGGATCCTCCTGATGCACCACGCTCAATGGGTACTATCGCAAGTCCATTTTTAACATTTTGTCGAATGCGTTTGTAGGCTCTTAATAAATGATCTTCTATTTGGCTTTCAAATTCTCCTGACTTACTTAAAAGAATATCTTCTTCCTTTTGGGTTTCTTTTAAAATGGCGTCTAACTCACTTTTTTTAGTGTCTAGGTGTTGATTCCTTTCAGACAATTTCTCATTGAGCTGATAGATTGCCTCTTGTTTATGTTCAGAGGCTGCTTTAAATTCTTTTATTTTCTTTTCAGCAAGTTGGATTTCTAAATCCTGGTATTCTTGCTCTTTGATGATAGAATTATACTCTCTATTGTTTCGAACATTTTTTAGTTTCTCTTCATATTTCTTATGAAGATCATTGCTTTTTTCTATTTTATTTTTCTGATCAGAAATAGAAGCATTATTTTGTTCGATTTCGTCTTTCATTTTTTCTAACCTTTTGTTGAGGCCTGCAATCTCATTTTCTAGGTCTTCAACCTCGAGAGGTAATTCTCCTCTCAACCCTCTTATTTCATCTATTCTAGAATCAATTAATTGCAGGTCAAATAGAGCTCTCAATTTGGCTTCAACGGTCAGTTCTTTTTTATTAGCCATGGTCAAAAATAATTAACAGGGTTGGTGATGGTGTTCGATAAAATGATTGCGAAATTAGGTAATTTTTTTTTAAGATAAGAATAGATTAGGTTTTTAGTAAATTGTTCACTTTCAAAATGGCCAATGTCAACCAACAAGAGCTGATCTTCTGCTTGAAAAAAATCATGGTATTTCAGGTCAGCTGTCACTAAAGCATCAGCATTAGACCGTTTGGCTTCAGAAATAACAAAGCTCCCAGAACCTCCTAAAACAGCAACCTTTTGAATTGGTTTTGAATTTAGTCTGCTATACCGAATCATGGGTGTTTGCATTTGTTTTTTGACAAAGCTTAAAAATTCTTGACCTGACATTGGTTTTTTTAAGGTACCCACTTTTCCCATTCCAATATCTGGATTTTCATTATCTGTACTTATTATTTCATAGGCTACTGTTTCATAAGGATGAGCACTCCTCAAACTATTTAGTATTTGTTTTTCTTGGTGTGCTAAGAAGATCACTTGAATTTGTTTTTCTTCCACTATGGTTTTTTCCATCTGTTGGCCAAGACTAGGGTTGCTTTTTTCATTGCCTCTAAAACTTCCAAAACCTTCAGTAACAAAACTGCACTGATCATAATTTCCTAAAGCACCAGCCCCTGCTTCATAAAGTGCTTCTAAAACTTTTTTTTCGTTTTCTTTCGGCACATACGTAACTAGCTTTTTTATGGTTCCTTTTTTAGGGACTAAGATTTTGGTTGATTGCAATTGAAGCCTTTCCGCTATTGCTGCATTGACTCCATTTTGGTGATTGTCTAGCGCTGTATGGATAGCAAAAATGGCAATGTCGTGCTTGATGGCTTTCAAAATTGTTCTTTGTACATAATCATCTCCAGTAATTTTTTTTAATCCTTTAAAAAGAATAGGATGAAAACTCACAATCAAATTACAGCCAGAAGCAATTGCTTCATCAACTACAGGTTCTAGTGTATCAAGTGTAATTAAAACCCCCTTACAGGGCTGATTTGCTGAGCCAGTTAATAATCCCACATTGTCAAAATCTTCAGCATAACAAAGAGGAGCCCACTGTGTCAAAATGTCAATAATTGCTCTAATGGTCATGGAAAGCTCGTGTCAGATTTAACAAAGATAATAGTTTGTGATTGGATTCTTAAATTCAATTATAGATCCACTAAAAAAAAATCGATATATTTCTCTCTCTATGAGAAAATTACTCTTTCCATTAGCCTGGATCTATGGGCTATTGCTTTTGATTAGACATACTTTGTTTGATCTCAAATTGTTATCACAAAAAAGAGTTGCTATAAAAACCTTAGGCGTAGGTAACCTGGCCCTAGGAGGAACTGGAAAATCGGTTGTAGTTGACTATCTCTTGGAGCAATTCAAAAAGACTACCCACCTAGCGGTTTTAAGTAGGGGTTATAAAAGGAAAACGAAGGGATATATTCAAGCTCAGCAAAATGTTACTGCAGCTCTAATTGGTGATGAACCTTTTCAATTTCACAAAAAACACCCAGAGGTTATTGTGGCAGTGTGTGAGAAAAGGGTAGTAGGTATTCAACATTTGATGGCACTTGAAAAAGGCCCTTCAGTGGTTGTCCTAGATGATGTGATGCAACACAGATGGTTAGTCATTGATAAATTAATAATGACCACTACTTATGACAATCTTTATAGTAGCGATGCTCTTTTCCCGGTGGGGGCTCTTCGGGATAGAAAAAAAGAAGCTCAACGTGCAGCTATACTCTTAATAACAAAATGTCCTCAACAGATGACCCTTGAGCAAACTGAACAGATAAAAAAACGTATCAAGCCAAAACAAAATCAAGCTGTTTTTTTTACTTCAATAGAGTATGCTTCAAAAATAATAGGTTGCTCAAAAACAATAAATTTGAAAGAGTTAAAAGGGATCACTATTTTAGTGGTCACAGGGATTGCTGATCCAAAACCTTTGTATACTTTTTTAGAGGAAACCCAAGTGCAATTTGACCACTTAGCATTTCCAGATCACCATTCTTTTTCTGATCATGACGTAAAAAAAATTGAAAATCATCAGGCTGAATTGATTCTCACTACTGAAAAGGATTTTGGAAGATTATCTCCTAAGTTGCCAAATGCCCCCCTCTTTTATTTGCCAATAAAATTATCTTTCTTATTTAAAAAGGAAGAAGAATTATTTAATCAAAAAATTAAGGCGTTTCTTGAGGATTAGTTGATATGCTTATGGGCTTTATATGAAGAGCGTACTAATGGACCACTTTCTACATGGATGAACCCTTTTTCTGTTGCATATTGAGCGTAGACCTCAAATTGCTCAGGAGTAATAAAACTTTGAACAGGCAAATGTTTTTTGGAGGGTTGCAAATATTGGCCAATGGTCACAACATCTACATCAACTTGTCGAAGATGATCTAGAGTTTCGAAAACTTCTTCTTGTGTTTCTCCAAGACCTAGCATAATTCCTGATTTAGTGCGACGAATGCCTTGTTTTTTAAGATATTCTAAGACTTCTAAACTAACGTCATATTTAGCTTGCACACGGACCTTTCTCGTCAATCTACGAACTGTTTCGACATTATGTGACACCACCTCTGGCGCTACTGCTATGATGCGGTCAATGTTTCTTTTATTGCCTTGAAAATCTGGAATTAAGGTTTCTAGGGTAGTGTGGGGATTCATTCTTCGTACTGCATTAACAGTTTCTGCCCAAATGATAGAGCCCATATCTTTTAGATCATCTCTGTCAACAGATGTTAAAACAGCATGTTTGATTTGCATCGTTTTAATTGACTGAGCCACTTTTTCGGGCTCTTCCCAATCAACGGCTCCAGGGCGTCCAGTTTGAACACCGCAAAAACCACAAGAGCGTGTGCAGATGTTGCCTAAAATCATAAAAGTTGCTGTACCCTCAGCCCAACATTCGCCCATGTTAGGACAACTTCCAGATGTGCAAATCGTGTTGAGCTTATAGCGATCGACTAACCCTCTAAGTTCTGTGTATTTTTTTCCCGTTGGGAGTTTTACCCGAATCCAGTTCGGTTTTTTTTGAATCGTAGTTTTTTCTTCCACCAGCGCCATAAATCAACAATTTTTACAAAGATAAGAAACTAAGCTAGCAGTCCCAAAAGATAATATAATGTGAATCCAACTAAAAAAATTAAACCTAACTGCGCAATGATTCTAATCTGTAGGCTAGGTTGAAAACTTTTTGGCATTTGAGGTCCAAAACACAGTTTGTAATTTAAAAAAGCGTAAAGGGGTGAGGTGACAAAGGACAAAATTGTAGCAATCTGGACCAAAAGATACATTTCTGACAGAAGAAAGATAAAGATTAGACCCGTGCCGACCGCTAAAATTAATAGCCAAAAAACATACTCGTTTGATTGTTTTTTATGAAATAATAAAGCATAGGTTTGAGCCATACTTCGAGGTGAGGCATCTAATGTGGTAATTGACGTACTTAACATAGTAGTAAATGCGGCAATTGCAATGATCCAATAGAGGCCTTGCCCAAAATTTGAAGTGTAAAGACCGATTAGTTGCCCTGCAAAGGCTGTCCCATTATTTGAGAATTCTGTTCCCGAGGAAAACATCACAAGAGCTCCTAATCCCAAAAAGCAAAAAGCTAAAACAAAGGTTCCTATGTAGCCCACATTAAAATCAAAAAGGCTTTCTTTAATATTAATTTTCTTTTTGTTGGTTTTATTTTTTTCAATCGTCCATATCGAATGCCAAATTGAAATGTCAAGAGGGGCAGGCATCCAGCCCATAAATGCGATAAGAAATAATAATTCCGTTCCTTGAGGAAAGGTTTGTGTCCAAGAAAGGGAAGTGTCAGAATAAAAGAGTGCAAAGAAAAAGGCTGCAATGGAGCAAATAGCCATTATAGCCATAATTATTTTAATGAATCGATCGAGCAATTTGTAGCGACCAATGAACAAAATTAAGGTACAAGCAAAAGTGACAATTAGACTCCAAGCAACTATATTTTCCGTAATTCCAAAAAGTTGTGAAGCTAGGCCTGCAGTGACAATTGTGACAGCTGTTTGAATGGTAAACATAGTCACAAAGTTTAGAATAAAGTACACCCAAAGATACCCCTTGCCTAAATTAAAATAGCCTTCCAATAGAGATTTTCCAGTGGCAATTGCAAACCGTGGACCTGCTTGAAAAAAGGGATATTTAAATAAATTTGTGAGCACTAAGGCCCAAAGAAGTCCCCAACCAAAATCTGCACCTGCTCGCGTAGATTGAACCAAATGCGAAACCCCTATGGCCGCTCCAGCAAATAGCAGACCTGGACCAAGTTTTGATAAATTAAAACGTTTCATTTGATAATGCAAGTGCAAGCATTTTCTTGGCTCTAAATAGCCTTACTTTCACTAGGTTAGACGATAAATTTAGTTTTTTTTCAATTTGAAAATAGTTCATTCCTTCAAAGTAGCGCATTTTAAGTATCGTTCTGTAGGTAATGGGTAAATCCTTTATACAAGTCAAAATACGTTCAGATTGCTGAGATTGAATCAATATATCTTCTGGGGAAGGAGAGGTATTTTCAATACTATTAGAAGTTAATTCTGGGTTTTGAAAAGTAGTGACGGGGTGTTTTTCTGCCTGGCGGTGTTGATCGATAAGATTGTTTTTAGCAATAGTAATGACCCAAGTTTTAAAGGTATAGTTTGAGTTGAAATTTTTAATGTTGTCAAATGCTTTTGCAAACGATTCAATAGCAATTTCTTCAGCTAATTGATCATTTTGAATCCGCTGTACTAAAAAACGATAAACATACTCCCAGTGGGTATCAAACAAACTATTAAAAGCTCTTTGATTTCCTTTTTTTGCTTGCGCAAGAAGTGCTTCAATTTCACCCTGCTCCATAATTAGGGGTTGAGATTAATTGTGAGAAGGGTTTGGAACACAATTTTGTTCATCAGGTTTTTTGCCACAGAGGCTGCAAGGCTCCCCCTCTTTGTTCAAAAAGGGACTTTGACTAGCACAGGTGCCAGAAAATTCACCCTGTTTTTTGGTCAAAATTTTTATGGCAATTCCAGCAAAGGAGAGTGCTAGCAGACCGAATGTGAGAAGGAATAATTTCATAGTGTAAAAATAAACATTTTTCTGATCATTTTGGTTTGATTTGCTTGAGAGGAAACCGTAAGAAAAAGCCTACAAAAATCTTTTAGCAAATAGCACCACTGATTCTTTAAAAGAACCAATTATAACTCCAAAATAGTAGGTTAATTACTTTTTCTATTTACTATAAATAATTTTCTATCAACTTTAACCTATTAATCGAATGGAACTAATCCATTTTCCTAAATTAAACGAACTAGATTTTAAAACCTACTATAATGAGTACTAATCTAAATATTTCTTTGTGTCCAAACGAGATAGTGATTCTGAAATCAATTGCTCTAGGTATGAGTTGCCAAATGATCCAGCGACTTTTAGAAATGAATAGTTTGGACTATCAAAAAATTTGTTCTAGCATTTTTGCTAAACTTAATGTAAACAATTCTTATGCTGCCGTAAGGATTGCGTATAGAAAAAATATTATTTCTGAGAAGGATTATTGTTTAGAATCTGTAAAATCTTTAGCTCTAGAATTTGCAACCAAAAGAATGTCTGAATTCCCCAACGTTTTACATGATCAAAAACAATTACTTTGGGTGTTTTATGACCTACTATTAGAATTTCAACTACAAGTTGAAAATCAATTTATGTCAAATCAAGTATTTGTGAGAAAATAAAAAATCCCACCGAGGCGGGATTTAAGATTATTATCTACGGCATATAGCCTTATTGTGATAAGATTGTATGCAAATATATAAAAAATATGCCAAATCTACTAGGACTTACATTAGAACCCAATGTTATTGGTTGGAGTCTGCTAGACGCAAAGAGCAAAAAAATTAAAGCAATGGGGTCTCATGTGTTTCCCATCGGTAATGTGAATTTTGGATCTGGTAGAAAGGAACTTTCAAAGCAATCTTTCCGTCGTACCAAACGTATTGCGAGGGTTGCATTGGCTAGAAATAGAAAGAGAAAAATTAAGGTTCTCCAAATTCTTATCAAAAATAAAATGTGCCCCCTTGGGATGGAGGAGTTAAAGCTCTGGCAACAAACTAAGGAATTTCCCACAGCTACGCTTAAGAGTTGGTTTCAAATGAATCCATATGCATTACGAAAAAAAG
>NTKF01000024.1 GCA_002457295.1 Flavobacteriales bacterium MED-G22 | reverse complement strand
CTCTAACCAAAGATCCCTGTTGTTGCGGTTTTTAGGGGGGTGTTGTTTGTGGAAAGTTTGTACTGTTTTGAAATAAATCTCATTCTCTATATATTAGAGGTATTATTAATCATAAATCAATTATAATGAAAAAATTTTTTTTAACAACGTTTCTCGCAGTCTGTTTGTCTGCTCAGGCTCAAATCGGTTATTGGACAGCATATCAGTTTGATGTTAATCCAGGGAGTGAAGAATTAGTTCTAAAATTATTCAATGAATACTTTAGTAAATACAGTCTAGCTGAGGGCGTTACAGTAGCACTTTTTGAAAATCATTTCAAAGATCCTGATTGGAATTTTAGTCATCAAATTTTATTTAATGGTAGTTTAGACGCTATGTCTAATCAATATTCATCACCCCCAAATGATGCATGGATGCTTTTTCTTGAAAAAATGGGAAACCATATTAAAGGCCATAACGCGTTTATGGGAGAAATTGATGCTGCATATGCAAATGGAAATCCAGACGAATTTCCTATTCAAAGAATTTATTCTTTACAAGTTAATGACTATGATAAATGGCTTGATGCTTATGAAAAATATAATTCTAAATACAACAAGCCAGACAGGCTAACATTTGCAGGTAATTTTACTGCTGGACATCACCATACGTCAGGGGGAAATGCATGGGTAGTTCAAGGTTTTAGAGATTTTAAAGGAGCATTTGGAGGGCATAGTAAATTACCCTCAAAATACAGCCAAAATGAACATGAAAAAGCATGGGATAATTTCTTAGAAACCAATGGAGGAGGTAAAATTGTAAGAAGTTTCCTTAGAATAATGTTAGCTACCTACTAGCAAATAAATAAATCACTCTCCCAAGTGGAGGGTTTTTCTTTTACACCAACGCCTCCAATCCAAATTCCATCTAATCCATTGATATCATAGTTTTAACCCTGAGATTCCTATGTAGTGGTTTTAGGGGGTGTTAGTTTGGGGGAAGTTAGTAATGTTTTAAAATAAATCTCATTCTCTATATATTAGAGTTATTATTAATCATAAATCAATTAAAATGAAAAATTATTTTTGATAGTTACAATTATTGCTAATCATAGTTGTAAAAATTTGTCAAATTATGAGAGTGTAGATATAAGAGTTTATGATGAATCTATTTTATCAATTTATATGTCCAAATAAAATATAACGAAAAGAATGTAAAGTATTATATATACTGATATTAAGAAGTGAAAAGAAGTCAATAGATTATAACTCTATATATTCTACAACTATTTGTCCTAGATTCCAAGAGGGGATAAAATAATTGTACTTTGTTCTTTCTAAAACTTCATTAAAAATACGATGCTGTAAAACACTTGAATTTCCTGTTATTATAGTTAGCGAAAAACTTTGTTTCAAGCTTAATTCATCCAAGGTCTCACGAACAAGAAGCATTGCTTCCTTATGACGAATTCCATGCAAGTCAATGGTTTTTATATTCAATAGCGCTTAAAATGAATTATGAAGTTGTTGTGACTTTTTTTATTTTTTAAGATGAGTTAAATAATTATTTATATGCATTTGATCCAACTCGTCGCTATCACCATAATACGCTCTTAACTCAGTTAATTTGTCATGCAATTCTTTTTGGATATCTGCATAGTCAGCCAGTCCATAAACATTATTCATTTCACTAGGATCTTTGTCTAGATCATAGAGTTCCCACTCGTCGATATCATAATAGAAATGCATCAACTTATAGCGTTCAGTTCTCACACCATAATGTCTTTTGACCATATGTACAGATGGATATTCATAATAAGTATAATAAATGGCTTCTCTCCAATCTTCTGTTTTTTGACTAACTATATCCCTGAAAGAAATACCTTGTAAATCCTCTGGTTGAGGCACTCCAGCATAGTCTAGAAAGGTGGGTGCAAAGTCTAAATTTTGAACCATTTTCTCAATAACAGCCCCCGCTTTAATTTCTTTAGGATATCGCATCAGCAAGGGTGTTCTTAAGGATTCTTCATACATAAATCGTTTGTCAAACCACCCGTGCTCTCCTAAGTAGAACCCTTGGTCTGATGTATACACTACAATTGTGTTGTCTGTCAACCCTTCTTGATCTAAATAATCTAAAACCTTTCCAACCCCATCATCTACAGATTGAATTGTGCGCAAATAATCTTTAAGGTAGCGATTAAATTTCCATAGGGCAATCTCTTTATCATCCATTTTTTGGGCCTTCATGGCGTCATTTTTAGGCGTATAGGCCGCTAACCAATCTTCTTTTTGTTGAGGTGTAAAACGGGTGAGCTCTTTCTCAAATCCAGTATTATTTCCATAAGGATCTACTAACATTTTAAAATCATGACCCCAACGACCATGACCTCCATTTCCGTGTGCCACAGCTATTTGATCTTCTGAAGCAGCAATCAGCATCTCTTGGGTTTTAGCAGCTGTACCCCTGTTTTCATAAGTGTCAAAAAAATTGGCTGGGGGACTAAAGGTTTTGTCGTCAAATAAAGTCAGATATTTTTTTTCGGGTTTCCAATTTCGGTGTGGTGCCTTTTGATGATATAGGAGTAAGAAAGGCTTGCTTTTATCGCGTTTGTTTTTTAACCAATCCAAACTGAGTTTAGTGGTCACTGAAGTCACATAACCCTCAATACGCTCTTTTACGCCATTGATGATAAAATCTGGATTATAATAATGCCCCTGACCGGGCAAAACGGCAGAATAATCAAACCCTTGTGGCAGTCCTCTGAGGTGAATTTTTCCAACCATAGCCGTTTGATAACCATTTTTTTGAAGGTGTTTAGCAAAATTGTCTTGATCCCAATTAAAATCTTGCATATTATCTACCTTACCATTCACAAAACTGTGTTTTCCTGTTAGCATAACCGCACGGCTGGGAGCACAAATAGAATTTGTGACAAACGCTTTTTTAAATATGGCGCCTTCTTGGGCTATTCGATCTATATTAGGGGTGTTATTTAGTTCATGTCCATAAGCACTAATCGCTTGAAAGGCGTGGTCATCAGACATTATGAAAACAATGTTGGGTGGTGTATTGTTTTCTTGATTACACGCAAGCAAAAAACTAAGGGTTATGCAGATTAGGAATATATTTTTCATGTATTAATTGTTGTTTAAATAAAGATAAAAATTTCTTCTAAGTTTTATTGAAGTTCAATTGGAATATCCAAACCGTTTTAATTGTTGACCATCAGACCGCCAATTTTTAGAGACTTTAACATACAACTCCAAATGTATTTTTTTTCCAAAAAAGTGTTGCAATGCTTTTCGAGCTCCTATTCCAACACGTTTCAGGGCAGTTCCTTTATGTCCGATAAGAATGCCCTTTTGAGTATTTCTTTCTACCAAAATGACCGATCTAATTCTAATGATTTTTTGTTCCTCAAGAAACTCCTCGGTGAGGACTTCAACGGCATAAGGAATTTCTTTGGCGTAGTGTTCTAAAATTTGCTTCCGTATAGCTTCATTTACAAAAAAGCGTTCAGGTTTGTCCGTAAGTTGCTCTTTTGGAAAATATGCTGGCGATTCGGGTAGCAAATCAATAAGGTAGTTTTGAAGTTCCTTGACAAAAAATCCTGTCAGTGCAGCTATAGGAAATACGGTAGCGTTGGGGAATAGATTTTCCATCTCAATAACAGTTTCTTCTAATTCACTTTGATCAACCGTATCAATTTTATTGACTAACAATACTAAAGGGATAGTTGTCTTTTTTATTTTTTCTAATAGATCAGCATCTTTTAAAATTTTATCTTCTACACTCACCATATAAATCAATACATCGGCATCGACGAGAGATTCTTTAACAAAGTTCATCATAGAATTTTGCATTTCATAAGCAGGTTTAATAATGCCAGGTGTATCTGAAAAAACCATCTGAAAATGATCGCCACTGACGATACCTAAAATACGATGCCTTGTTGTTTGGGCTTTAGCTGTGGTGATAGAAAGCTTTTTTCCAATTAGGGCATTCATAAGGGTTGACTTCCCTACATTGGGATTCCCAATAATTGAAATAAAGCCTGCTCTGTGTGTCGAATTTGTAGTCATTGATTTGGTAAATATACAGAGTTCGATAGCAAAGGCTTGGTTTAGGGAGCTAAAGTTTATATATTTGCCCCATAAAGCGCGAGGTAGAGCAGCAGGTAGCTCGTCGGGCTCATAACCCGAAGGTCGCTGGTTCGAGTCCAGCCCTCGCTACTAAAATAACTAAGCGGTTATACCATTCGAGTATAACCGTTTTTTTTAAATAAAATCAATACCCTCTTGTTAATTAATTCTCAATCCAAAAAACTTGAAATTTTTCAAACGGTAAGAAAAGCTAGTTAATTCATGTTATAGAATTATTTTTTTCTTATGTTTATTCATTGTTGGATGCTAACGCATTAATTCAAAATTTTAATATTGATTTTTGCCCCACAAATCATTCTATTCAAGAACCCTATAAAACACAGCAATAAGAGGTTTTTTGATCTGTTTAAATTTATAATTAATGAAAAATTGGCTCTATCTATTTTTGTTTATTCTACTTTTTTCCTGCACCAAAAGCGAGAACGAAATAGAAATAATCACTTCATATTCTTCAACAAATTTTATAAATCATGAGGGTATTGACAGAGAATATGTTCTTCATATTCCCGATTCTTACAGCGAAAATACTCCACTTCCACTCGTAATCAACTTTCATGGTTTTGGACAGACGATTGAAAACTATATGGAAAAAGTAGATATGCGACCTCTGGCTAATACCGAAAGTTTTATTTTGGTTTATCCTCAAGGAAGTTTATTGGGTAATGCTCCGCATTGGAATTCGTGTCCACCGATTGAAAACAATAAAAGTTTGGTTGATGATTTTGGATTTATAGAAAAAATGATTAATCAAATTGCATCTGAATATAATGTTGATCAAGAAAGAATTTATGCTATTGGATATTCTAATGGAGGAATGATGGCCTATGGTCTTGCACATCATAAAAGCGAGCTCATTGCAGGAATTGGCTCTGTCTCTGGGGTAATGTTAGGTTGTTTTGGGACAACGAGTCATCCAATACCTGTTATCCATCTTCATGGAACTTTAGATTTTGTGCTGCCCTATACAGGAAGTAATTTTTTCCTTTCAGTGCAAGCTGTTTTAGACTACTGGATAGAGTTCAATAACACTGAAGTAAACCCTACTGTCTCTATTGACTCAGAAAGTGATATACCAATTGAACATTATGTTTATGGCTCAGGTGATAATGGGGTTTCCGTGGAGCATTATAAATACATTTCAGGAAATCATGGATGGTTTAGTGCTAAGTATAAAGGAAAAAGTACAGCTGAATTACTTTGGGATTTCTTATCACAATATGACATTGAAGGTTTAAGATAAAACTTTAAATTAGCGTATGGGACGCCATCTATGTATCATTTTTTTTCTGAGCTCAATAAATTGTTTTTCACAAAAGGTCTTCTCTGTAGACTATCCCAATCAGGCAGATATAAAAATTTTTGTGGTGCCCTATGAAAATCAAGCGGATTTAAAAGTGCACAGGGTAGAGTATAAAAACCAAGCTACAGGGAACAAAGGGCTTTGGCATTTTGTTGACTATCCTAATCAAGCGGATAAAAAAGTATATTTTGTTGACTATGCTAACCAAAGCGATTTAAAAATATATTTTGTCAATTATTCCAATCAATCAGGATGGAAAAAAAAGTCTAAAAGGCACTTATTTTATTGAGCCATTAAAAAAGTAAGTCTCTTTATTTTCTGACAAATTCATCATAAACCCCAATATTATGTGTTCTCACTTGAACAGGGACTAACCTATTTTCTTCTAACTCAAGTTTCATAATTGAGCTATCCTGAAAGGGCATATGACAAGAAATACAGTTTTCAAATGAGGTCTTTAGACTTTTGAAATCTTCATTCATCTGATGTTCTACGCCCTGATGACAAGAGGCACAAATAGAATTGAATTTAATAGCATTTCCAGTTTCTGAAGCATGTGGATTGTGACAGGTCATGCAATCCATGGTCTCAGAGTGTTGAAAACAAGCACTAGATTTAAGCAAAGCAACTTGATTGGCATGGACATCAGGGGTGTTATTAGCGGTCACTCTAGCACTTTCTCGAAATTGATTTAAACGATCTCCCGGTTGAAAAGAAAAACTTTTTTGAATGTTTTTTTGGATGGTTCCTTCATGACACAACGCACACATGTCTACTCTTTGATCTCGACTAAAACTACTATACTTTATAATCTTTTTTCCTACAGCATCCATCGGGTTTTTTTGGTGATAGGTTACGTGCTCAACAACAGGCCCGTGACACCGCTGGCAATCGATACCATATACAATTTGATCTCGGATATAACGGTTGTTTTCAGAAGGGCTGTTTGGGTTTTCGGGTTGAGCATAGGTACTGTGACACTCCAAACATCTTGGAAAAATGGGACGCTTTGGAGACATAAAGGAACCATAGCCAGGGCTGTTGATCCATTGATTCAAAGGCGAAAAGTGAGAAGCTTGCAGTTGAAACAATGAACTTTTTTCCCAAGTGAGAAAAGTTTGTCCAATTTTTTTGCCTGAGCCAATCGCAACTTCCATTTCTTTTTGGTAGAGGGGTAGGGTATCATTCTTAGCATAAGCAGATTGATAAATTTGGTTATTATCATTTTCAATTTTTATTATAGTGCCGTCTCCTAGTTCAACTTTATTGTTTTGGGGTGTAATTAATGCAATAAGGTTTTCTTGCTCAACTATTTCTGAGGTTTTATAATGAGGAGTTTGGAGATGGGTCTTTACAATTTCTGGATGACATTTTATACAAGTTTCCATCCCAACATATTGCATCCCATTGGGGTGCTGAGCAACAGCGGTAAGAGGAATATAACTTGTCTCATAATTCTTACATGATGTCTGTATAAAAACAAAAGACAATACCAACCAAAAACGAATAAAAAATTTCATGCTCTATAGATCAATCACAAAATAAAAAAAAGCCACGTAGGAACACAATTTCTTTTTGAAATCTTTAATACACTAAAATCAAAAGAAAAAGTATCTTGTTAAAGACAATTTAAACGAAAAGAATTAAGTTTTAAAAAATGAAAAAAAGAACATTTTTAAAAACCATCGGTTTTGGAAGTATTCAACTCCCTTTGATGAGTTTGAGCCCACCAGCATGGGCCCAAAAACCAAAAAAAGGAGAGTCTTTCTGGAAACAAATTCGGGCAGATTATGATTTAAAACCAGAGTATACAAATTTGGAGAGTGGGTACTATAATATTATACCTCAACCGACGCTTAAGGCTCTTCAAAATCAGATCGCAATGATTAATCGAGAAGGGTCTTATTATATGCGTACAGTTCGACTTGATAATAAGCAAAAAGTAATTAATCAATTAGCAGATGTGGTTGGCTGTGATGCTTCCAATCTTATCTTAACGCGAAACACAACGGAGTCACTAAATACCGTAATTAAAGGTATGTCTTGGCAAAAAGGAGATCATGTAATTTATTCTGAGCAAGAATATGGTGCTATGCAACAAATGATTCTTCAGGTTGCTCTTGAAAACCAACTAAACACCACTATACTATCAATACCAAAAGATCCAAAGAATGATGACGAAATAGTCTCCCTTTATAAAAAGGCCATACAACCCGAAACAAAATTGATTTTAGTTTCTCATATGATTAATATTACAGGGCACATTTTGCCTATCAAGAAAATTTGTGACATGGCTCATGCTTCTGGTGTTCAAGTTTTGGTCGATGGGGCCCATTGTGTGGGTCATTTTACGTTTTCTATAGAGTCTCTACATTGTGACTATTATGGATCAAGTTTGCACAAATGGCTAGCTGCTCCCTTAGGTTGCGGGATGCTCTACATTGACCCTAAACACCACAATTCCCTTTCGCCCTTATTTGCAGAAAATGTTTCATTAAAAAATACAATTAAACGATATGGGCATATAGGGACTCATCCTGAGTATCATGATTTAGCCATTCTTAATGCTATTGATTATCTCCAATTAATAGAGCCAAAAAGAAAGGAAAAAAGGTTGAGATATCTAACCGAGTATTGGACAAAATCATTTAAAAATCACCCAAATATTTACCTAGAAACCCCCTCCGACACAAAACGGTTTTGTGGTATTGCAACCGTTGGATTAAAAAATGTTGCTCCCCCAGATTTAGCTTCTTTATTACTACACAAACACAAAATTTTCACTGTTGCAATAAATAATTCTAACGTACGCGGGTGCCGAATAACACCTAATATCTTTACAACCTTAGAGGAGTTAGATCAACTCATATTTGCTCTCAATACAATTGATCAAGAAGCTTCTAAAACCTAATTTAAAGAAAAACCGTTTTACCAGACGTAACGGCTCTATCACAGGCTAGAGCAATTTCTAGGCTACTAATGGCTTCTTGAATGTGAGAAGTGAGATCTTGATCTTCTATAATAGCTCGATAAAAATAATCTTGTTCAAAATCACATAATTCTTGATGTGAAGGTGCACGATCAAATCTTTTAATGTGGTCTGGGTCAATAAAATGATTTTTGGCATCAATACCCGCTTTATGGATTTTCATTATATCCGTTTGTGTATGCCCTTCTACCGAATCTGTCGCTTGTTCTTCCTGAAGCAATGAAACTGATCCTTTTGGGCCAAAGACATCTTTGATAAAATGAGCGGTTTCGCTAACCATAGGTCCCCACCCTGCCTCATACCAGCCAACAGATCCATCTTTAAATCGAATTTGAAGTTGGCCATAGTTATAGTTAGACTCAGGAATTGCTTCTGTCAAGCGCACCCCAATAGCACTCACGCTCAATGGAGGAGAAGACGTCATTTGACACATCACATCCAAATAATGAACACCACAATCTACAATGGGGCTCAATGACTGCATGAGATTTCTATGGACATTCCACATATTCCCTTGGCTTTGTTGATTGAGGTTCATGCGCATCACAAGAGGTTTACCCAAATGTTTACTTTGCATAATAAATTCTTGCCAAACGGGATGATGTCTTAAAATATATCCTACAACCACTTTCTTTCCTGTAGTAATCATTTTATTTAAAATTCGTTTTCCACCCTCTACAGAGGTAGCAATAGGCTTTTCTAGAAACACATCACAACCTTTGTCTAGTGCTGCTAACGTATAAGTTTCGTGCGTTTCTGGGTAGGTACTAATACAAACAGCATCAGGTTTTGTGACCACTAAAGCTTCTTCAAAAGATTCGTACAAAGTATAGTCATTGCTTAAGTTGGCATTCAGTTTTTCTTTACTCTTTCCCCTTGAAACGAGCCCACAAATAGAAAAATTACTATGTTTTTCATAAGCTTGGGCATGAGAAGCGCCCATATTTCCACAGCCTACAACTAAGATTGAAATCATCCTTTTTTTGATTTATATAAATATAATTTATTTTAAATAGAAACAGTTTTCCTTCCATTTAGAACCAAACCACAATACCATATAATTGCTTTTCTAAATAGCATACTTTTGCATAAAATAGTCCAATGTCAAATATTGTTGCAATAGTAGGAAGACCCAATGTCGGTAAATCAACTTTTTTTAATCGTCTGATTCAAAAACGAGAAGCAATTGTTGATGCAGAAAGTGGGGTCACAAGAGACAGACACTATGGTAAAAGCGATTGGAATGGAAAAGCATTCACTTTAATTGATACGGGTGGGTATGTAGAACAAAGTGAAGATATTTTTCAGAAAGAAATTGACAAACAAGTGACCCTTGCAATTGAAGAGGCAGACTTGATTCTTTTTATGGTAGATGTTACTGATGGCATAACAGGGATGGATGAAATTGTAGCTAAACTTCTGAGGCGTTCTCAAAAACCTGTTTTTTTAGTGGTCAATAAGGTAGATAATACAAAAAGAATACACGAGACAGCAGAATTTTATAGTTTAGGTTTTGATCCCGTTTTTCAGCTTTCCTCAATCAATGGAGCAGGCAGTGGAGAATTGCTAGATGCACTTGTTGAAAAACTACCAAAAGAATCTCCTCAATCAGACTCAACTCTTCCTCGTTTTGCGGTAGTTGGGCGACCCAATGCAGGAAAATCCTCTTTGATAAATGCCCTAATTGGAGAAGAACGTTATATTGTCACCGCCCAGGCAGGCACTACTAGAGACAGTATTGACACCCCCTATAATCGTTTTGGATTTGAATTTAGTCTAGTCGATACAGCTGGAATTAGAAGAAAATCGAAAGTAAAAGAATCGTTAGAATTTTATTCAGTGATGCGCTCCATTAGAGCGATTGAACATTGTGATGTGTGTATGTTGGTGGTCGATGCGACAAGAGGTTTTGACGGTCAGGTGCAAAATATTTTTTGGTTGGCTCACCGAAACCATAAAGGCATCATTGTTTTGGTAAACAAATGGGATTTAGTCGAAAAACAAACGCAATCTGTTAAGCAATTTGAAACAGTATTAAAAAAGCAGATGGAACCTTTTGTAGATGTTCCTATTATTTTCATT
The DNA here is from genome assembly GCA_002457295.1 of Flavobacteriales bacterium MED-G22. The sequence goes on along the minus strand of NTKF01000024.1, from coordinate 9,750 downwards.
TCTGCTAAAACTAAACAACGAATTTATAAGGCTATTGAAACAGCAGTAAACGTTTTTAAAAACAGATCTTTTAGAATTCCAACAAAAAAGTTTAATGAGGTGATGCTTCCAATTATCGAAAAATTCCCTCCTCCTTCATCTAAAGGAAAATATGTGAAAATTAAGTTTTGCACTCAATTACCAACGGGTCATCCCCAGTTTGCTTTTTTTTGTAATCTACCTCAATATGTTAAAGATCCCTACAAACGATTCTTAGAAAATAAAATCAGGGAAAAATTTGCTTTTGAGGGAATACCAATACAAATCTTTTTCAGAAAAAAATAATTATAACTGGTCTTTAATTGACTGAAGTTCAGCACGGATTTTTTTTAATTTATCTAACAAAAGCACTTTTGCTTCTGGATTACCCATTTGATTCATTTGCTTTTTAGCTCCAGCAAGAGTCATTCCCTTTTCCTTTACAAGATGATAAACAAATTGAATTTGTTTGAGGTTATCTGGAGTATATTTCCGTGTCCCTTTACTGTTTTTTTTTGGTTTGATAGTTTCAAATTCATTTTCCCAAAAGCGCAAAAGAGAAGGCTTAACATCAAAAGCTTTGGCAACTTCACCAATAGTATAATATCTTTTTTCTGGTAAATTAACAGACATCTAATCCCAAGATTGGTTTTCCATCTTAGCCTGTTCAATTAGTTTTTCATATTCCTCTGGAGACAGGTTCCCATAATAGAAGTTTATGGGATCTATATGTTTTTTGTCTTTAAAAATCTCATAATGAAGATGCGCACCTGCTGAACGCCCCGTATTGCCTACAAAACCAATAATCTCGCCTCTTTTTACGCGTTGTCCTCTACGCACATTATAACCATTCAAGTGGGCATAGAGCGAAACGTAACCATGACCATGATCTATTCTTATGTGTTTGCCATAGCCTGAAGAACGGTTGTCAGCTCTTTTTATAATTCCATCTCCAGTGGCATAAACAGGAGTACCTTTCTTAGCCGTAAAGTCTATACCATTGTGTTGTCTCCATAGTTTAGTGAATGGATCACGGCGTTTCCCAAAACCCGAAGCAATTCTCCTTAAATCTTCATTTTTTATAGGTTGAATGGAAGGAATGGCTTTAATTAATTCTGCTCTATTAGAGGCTAATTTCTCAATTTCATCTAGAGAACGTGATTGAACAACTGTTTGTTTAATTAAGACATCTAGCCGTTCAGTGGTGTTTTTTATTAATTCAGAATTGTCATATCCTTCAAGTGCTTTGTAGCGGTCAATCCCTCCAAACCCTGCTCTCCTCTGTTCTTCAGGAATAGGACTAGCCTCAAAATAAAGGCGATAAAGGGTATTGTCTCTCTGTTCTATATTCCCTAGAACAGCCTCTACTTGATTTAATTTCTTATTCAAAATATCAAACTGAATTTTATAATTCTCTAGTTCACGAGTCTGATAAATCTCATTGGGAGTGCTCAACCATGTAGAATTCAACAGGATGAACAAACTAATTAGTCCAAATAGAAAAGAGGACAGTATAAATAAAATGAAGTTGGATATCCTTAGTTTGTGGGTGACTTGTATGGGCCGGTAGGATAAAGTTTCGGGATCGTAATAATATTTGACCTTGGTCATAAACTATATTTTATAATTTTTCTTTTCTTTTGCAAAAGCAAATATAAAAATACAAATATACCAATATCTGCGAAATGTGATTTATAGTAGTTCGTTATTCCTTTTTTTTTGATTTAAATGACCAAAATGAAGTCAGCAGAAGTGCGTCAAAAATTTTTAGATTTCTTTGCCTCCAAGCAACATGAGATTGTGGCCTCTGCCCCTATGGTGATTAAAAATGACCCTACATTAATGTTCACTAATGCGGGTATGAATCAGTTTAAAGAGTATTTTTTAGGGCACGTGAACCCTTCTTCCAAAAGGGTTGCTGATACCCAAAAATGCCTAAGAGTTTCAGGCAAGCATAACGACCTTGAAGAAGTGGGCATTGACACTTATCATCACACATTTTTTGAAATGCTAGGCAATTGGAGCTTTGGAGATTATTTCAAAAAAGAAGCTATTCATTGGGCCTGGGAGCTTTTAACAGACTGCTATAAAATAGCTCCAGAAAATTTATATGTAACAATTTTTGAGGGTGCCTCTGATGAAGGACTTGTTAAAGATGATGAAGCTTATGATTTATGGAAAGAAGTGATTCCAGAAAACCGAATTTTATTAGGTAATAAAAAAGACAATTTTTGGGAAATGGGTGATCAAGGACCCTGTGGGCCATGTTCGGAAATACATATAGACCTAAGATCTCAAGAGGAAAAACAAAATGTTTCTGGCGCCACGCTTGTCAATCAAGACCACCCTGAAGTCATAGAGGTATGGAATTTAGTCTTTATATCGTTCAACAGAAAAGCAGATGGAACACTCGAAAAATTACCTCAACAGCATATTGACACAGGCATGGGTTTTGAACGCTTGTGTATGGTTTTGCAAAATAAAACGGCGACTTATGATACCGATGTGTTTACCCCTCTGATACGAGAAATTGAGACCCTCACTCAGCATCAATATGCTAATAATATTGAGACTAATAGGGCTATCAGAGTTATAGCCGACCACATTAGGACAGTCTATTTTGCCATTGCCGATGGACAATTGCCAAGCAATACTGGAGCTGGGTATGTTATACGTCGTATTCTGCGACGTGCCATTAGGTATGGCTTTACTTTTTTAAATCAAAAAAAACCTTTTATTCACCAATTGGTTAGTACGCTTGCCCAACAAATGGGTTCTTTTTTTCCTGAATTGGTCAAAGAACAACAACTAGCTTTTAACGTCATTAGAGAGGAAGAAATATCCTTCTTAAAAACATTACAGCAAGGGCTACTAATGTTAGATGATGTTTTGAAGAAACATTCCAAACAAGTGCCAGGAGAAAAAGCCTTCGAACTTTATGATACCTATGGGTTTCCTTTTGACTTGACTGCTCTGATTGCTTCAGAGCGTGGTTTTTCAGTTGACGAAAAAGCCTTTAAAGCAGCGATGGAAAAGCAAAAAAACAGATCTAGGGCTGCAGCAGGAAGCCAAACAGGAGACTGGGTCGTACTAAATGATAAAGAAACTACTCGCTTTGTGGGCTATGACTCTTTGAACGAAAAAGTACAACTATTGCGCTATCGCCAAATAAATACTACAAAAGAGGGAGAATTTTTTCAATTAGTTTTTGACCACACTCCCTTTTATGCAGAAGGAGGAGGTCAAGTGGGAGATAAGGGCTATCTAGAAGCGTCCAATGGTTCCATTTGCTATATTGTTGATACAAAAAAGGAAAATAATTTAATTGTTCATCTCACCAAAACACTACCTGAAAGACCAGAGGCAATTTTTACAGCTGTAGTTGATGAAAAGCAACGTCTGAAAACGGCTGCAAACCATACAGCAACACATCTACTTCATCAGGCCTTACGCACCATTTTGGGAAGCCATGTAGAACAGAAAGGTTCTATGGTTCATTCAGGAATTTTTAGGTTTGATTTTTCACATTTTGCAAAAGTGGATGAAGAAACACTCAGTACTATTGAACAATTTGTAAATGCTAGAATTCAAGAGCAGTTGCCCCTTGAGGAAAATAGAGCAGTGCCTTATGACGAGGCCCTTGCTCAGGGAGCAATGGCATTGTTTGGTGAAAAATATGGTGATCACGTTAGAACAATTCGATTTGGGCAATCTATTGAATTATGTGGAGGGACTCATGTATCTTCTACCGCCGATCTTTGGCATTTCAAGATCGTCTCAGAAACGGCTGTTGCAGCTGGTATAAGAAGAATTGAAGCCATCACTGGAGAGGCTGTTAAACACCATTTTGAACAACAATCAAAACTTTTAAATCAAGTGCAGGGGGTACTCAACCATCCACAAGATACTGTAAAAGCTATTCAAAGTTTAAATGAGGAAAACGCCATACTTAGAAAAGAAGTGGCTGTTTTAAGTAAACTCAAATTAAACTCTATTTACAATGCGCTAAAAGAGAATCTCGAAAAGATTAATGATATACATTTTATAGCCCAAAAGGTTGCAACTGATGCCGCTGGAATGAAAACTCTTTGTTTTGATTTAGCAAAAGAATTTGATTCATTAGTTATTGTTTTAGGGGCAGAGAGCAAAGGGAAAGCATTGTTGAATTGTTATATTTCTAAAGACTTAGCAACTCAAAAAGAGTGGAACGCCGCTAATATTATTCGCTCACTAGGAAAACATATCCAAGGAGGAGGGGGAGGCCAAGATTTCTTTGCCACTGCTGGAGGTAAAAATCCAAATGGGATAGAAAAAGCACTTGAAGAGGCTAGAACAATTCTAGATTAATTTATTAATTCTGGGGGATACATGGAAACAATTTCTCCCACAAAATGGGCTATACGCTCATCGCGTTTTTTTGTGTATTCAGAAATTCTGCCACGTCCTTTTCCTTGCCAGACCAATTGTTTACTTTGGGCATCAATCAAGTTAATGTAAAGGGTGCCTTCTGTTTGACTACTAACATTGCTAAAATTGGGTCCCCAAAACCAAGGGTTCCAACCCCAACCCCAGCCCCAGGTGTTGAAATTATTGACATACACCTTTTCTTTAGCTTTTGTTTCAAAACTGACCAATAAATCTGGTGCTTCAGACTTTATGAGCCCCTTTGCTTGAAGGGTGGTGTCTAAGGCCTTAAGTATGCGCCGTTTGTCTAGGTCTGAAAGATCCACTTCATCGATTTGTGGTTTATAATAAGCAAATGATTTATATTGAGAAAAATCAACACTACTATCATGATCTGTAAAAACAAAAACAGAGCTACAAGAAGCAAGAAGTGAGAGTCCAAATAAAGCGAGAATTTTTTTCATCATTTGTTGTTTTTGGTAGGTTTTATTAAATTATTAAGGATCAAAAACTGTGCCTATTTTTTAATACTATTCTTTTTTCTGATCATATCCGAAGGGGCAGTGACGGCAATTACTTTTACAACAATAACCTCTTTTCAAATGATATTGCTCGGTAAAGACCTTATACCCTTCTATGGATAAATAAAAGTCACCATCTTCTAGGGGAGGCAAACCAGACAAAGACATTTTAGTGTATTTTTAATTAATGGACTTTTTCTTAGAAGATAAAATTACAACGAATCAATTGATAAATCCATTTTCTGGGTTTGAAATAAAAATTAAGCGTGAAGATAAAATTCATCCCATAGTTTCTGGAAATAAATTTAGGAAACTCAAATACAATCTAGCCTCTATTAAGTCTCAAAATAAACAACCCATCATTAGTTTTGGAGGGGCTTTCTCTAATCATTTAGCAGCCCTAGCAGCAGCAGGTAAGATGGTTGGGATTCCCACTATAGGCATTGTACGGGGTGAAGAATGGCAAAATAAAATCACTGATAGTTCAACATTAACATTTTGCCAATCTCAAGGGATGCAATTGATCGCAATTTCAAGGGCAAATTTTCGATTCAAAGAACAAGCCAAAGAAGTACAAGAAATTCAAAATAAATTTCCCCATTTTATTTTTCTTCCAGAAGGGGGCACAAATTCACTTGCAGTAAAAGGATGTCAAGAAATATTGAGCAAGAATGATCAAGACTTTGATGTGATCTGTGTTTGTGTAGGCACAGGAGGAACTCTAGCTGGTTTGATCGAGGGTAGTGCTGAAAATCAACAACTTCTTGGATTTATGTCTGTAAAGGACACTTCTTTAGAAACAAAGATTGCACAATTTACTAATAAAAAAAATTGGCAATTAATAGAGGAGTATACCTTTGGTGGGTATGCAAAAATCACCCCTAAACTGATAGTCTTTATCAATTCTTTTTATCAACAATATGGAATTCCTTTGGATCCAATTTATACAGGCAAAATGCTTTTTGGTATTTTTGACCTTATAGAACAGAACAAATGGCAATGGGGTCAAAAAATTCTAATCATCCACAGTGGCGGTTTGCAAGGAATAGCTGGAATCAACTATCAACTTCGAAAAAAAGGGCAACCCGAATTACTTTTCTCGGGGGTTTGATTTTGCTTCTATTTTTATCCTCTTGTGGCACTAAAAAAGTGGTGACCAGAGAGCCTTCAGAGCCAAAAAAAGAAAAAACCATTTCATCTCCCAAGGCTCCCCCAAAGACAAATTTTGAAAGAATTCAAAATTACATTTCGACTTACAATTCAATTGCAGTTTCAGAAATGGAAGAATATGGAATTCCAGCAAGTATAACCTTAGCCCAAGGTATTTTAGAATCTTCTATGGGCTCAGGGCGTTTGGCAAAAGAAGGAAATAATCATTTTGGAATTAAATGCCACAAAAATTGGAAGGGCAAACGAATTTATCATGATGATGACAGAAAAGGAGAGTGTTTTCGAGTATATAAAAATCCCATTCAATCTTTCAGAGACCACTCTCTATTTTTAACAGAAAGGTCTAGATATGCTTTTTTATTTGATTTTAAACCTAATGAATATAAAGCGTGGGCTAAAGGGCTCAAAAAAGCAGGCTATGCTACAGATCCAAAATATCCTCAAAAACTAATAAGTCTGATTGAACGGTTTGAATTAGATCAATACGATAATCAAAAAACCAAGAGAATAAAAAGAAATAAGGAAACTGCTGTCTCTCAAGTTCACACCGTCAGAAAAGGAGATACGCTATATTCATTAGCAAAAAAATATAATATTTCAGTTTCTCGGATTATTCAAGAAAATAAAATTAAAGACAATACTATATATTTAGGACAAGAATTGGCCATACCTAACTCCTTAAAGTGATGCAATACCAAAGAAGCAGTGCCCTATTTAATGCAGCAAAGAAAGTAATTCCAGGTGGAGTCAATTCACCAGTGAGAGCATTTCAAGCTGTTGGTGGAACCCCCATATTTGTTGAAAAAGCTAAAGGTGCTTACTTATATGACGAGGATGGAAATAAACTAATTGATTATATCTCTAGTTGGGGTCCCTTATTGTTGGGTCATGCATACCAGCCAGTGATAGATGCTGTCACACAACAAGCCAAAAAAGGGACTTCTTTTGGCATTCCTACTGCGTTAGAAACCGAAATGGCAGAACTAGTTGTTTCAATGGTTCCAAACATAGACAAAGTTCGTTTTGTAAATTCGGGAACAGAGGCATGTATGAGTGCCATTAGACTAGCAAGAGGGGCAACTGGCAGAGAAAAAATAATCAAATTTGCAGGTTGCTATCATGGGCATGCCGATGCTTTTTTAATACAAGCTGGTAGTGGTGCGGTGACGTTAGGAAGCCCTAGCAGTCCAGGAGTCACAAAAGGAACGGCTCAAGACACACTGCTGGTAGAGTACAACAATTTAGATCAAGTTGAAGCTTTATTTAAGGCCAATCCACAGGCTATAGCTGCCATCATTTTAGAACCTGTAGCAGGAAATATGGGATGTATTACACCTGCCCCTGATTTTCTTGAAGGAATCAGAAATTTGTGTGATCACTATGGAGCCTTACTCATTTTTGATGAAGTCATGACAGGATTCAGACTAGCCCAAGGAGGGGCTCAAGAGAGGCTGGGAGTACAAGCCGATATAGTGACCTTTGGTAAAGTGATTGGGGGCGGATTGCCTGTTGGAGCGTTTGCATCTACCAAAGAAATCATGAGTCATCTTGCCCCAGAGGGGCCTGTATATCAAGCGGGGACTCTTAGTGGAAATCCACTCGCCATGGCAGCAGGAATTACTATGCTTAAAAGCCTTAAAGAGCAACCCGAAATTTTTAGCAGCCTTGACCAAAAGACAGAAGCACTGCATGAAGGTTTTGACCAAGTGCTCTCAACGCTTCAGATTCCTTGTCAAATAAATCGATTTGGGTCAATGCTTTCTGTGCATTTCACTGCTTCTCCAGTTGTTGATTTTAAAAGTGCTGCTTCAGCAAACAATGACTATTTCAAACGCTATTTTCATGGAATGCTAAAAGAGGGGATCTATTTGCCTCCAAGTGCTTTTGAGAGTTATTTTTTGAATGATGCACTTTCCTACAGCGATATAGAACAAACAATCAACGCTTTTAAAAAGATAGTTTCAGTTTTTTGAAAACCTAAACTCTTTTAAGTTTAGTTTTTATAAATTGCGTCTTCAACCCTAAAATCTTAACCCCATGAAAAAACAGTACTTAATCTATTTATGCCTACTTCTTTCTTGTTGTTTATCGGCTCAGGAATATTTTGAAACTTTACCAGAAAATCCTGACCCAAACAAATGTTTTGCCAAATGTGTTGTGCCTGATGAATATGGAGAAGAGGAAGTCACAATAATGACAAAACCTGAACACAAAAGAGTAGAAATAATCCCAGCTGAATATGAAAATAGAACACAAGAAATTGTAATTCGTCCTGCCTCAAAACGTTTTGTCTATGTGCCGGCAGTTTATGAAACAGTTGTAGACACCCTTTGGATCAAAGATCCTTATCATAAACTAGAAGTAATTCCAACCACCTTCAAAAAAGACTTTGAAACATTAGAAGTGAAACCTAAAACAGGAACATGGGTGGCTGGAGAAAAAGATCCAGATTGTCCTTCTATTGACCCAGCAGACTGTAGAATTTTTCATTTTGTTGAGCGTCCTGCTGTTGTAAGGGATATACCAGTACAAAAAATTGATAAAGAAGTTGAAACTCAAGCAGAAAAAATTACAGGTGAATATCGTCTTATCACTAAACAAGTAGAGGTATCTCCTGCACACACAGAGGAGGAAGATATTCCTCAAAGAACACAAAGTGTACAACGAAATGTATTAGTAAAAGACGAAACTACTAGAGAATTGATTGAACCCGCTGAATATACTACAGTAATCAAAAAAGTTTTACGCAAAAAAGGAGGAATGACAGCATGGAGAGAAGTGCCATGTAACATTCCAGATAGGGGAACAGTGCTACCCATTTATTATGCTCTAGGAAGTGCAGAACTCAACCGAGAAGCAAAACAAATTCTAGATCGAAATATATACACTCTGATGTTAGAAGACAAAAGTAGTACAGTTGAAATTGGCTCGCACACTGACTCACGAGGCGGGGATAGCTTTAATCAAAATCTTTCTGAAAGAAGAGCTAAATCAGTAGTTGAATATTTGATTTCAAAAGGCATCAGTGAAGGAAGACTTATTGCCATTGGCTATGGTGAGACTCAGTTATTAAACGATTGCAGCAATGGCGTTGATTGCAACGAACAAGACCATGCGGAAAATAGAAGGACAGAGTTTAAAGTATTTTAAATTAATTATTCTTTTATTTTTTGAAAAGGCAGCTCATTTTGAGCTGCCTTTTTACATTTTTTAACCTCTATGATAATGACGATGTGGTTTTCGTTTTGGCAGATCACCACGTTTATCTTTCATTTTTCTTACTTTTTTGTGTCTCCCATACAATTGATTATTCTTCCATTGGGCATATTGCTCTTTATCTAAGATGGATTGCATTTGTTTGTTTAAATCTTGTTGTTTCTCCAATCGAGCCAAACGAAATTCATATCGTTCTTGTGGAGAGAGTTCTTTTCTATTGATCGATTGAGTAGGTCTATTTTCAATAGCTTTTTTTAAATAAAGTGCAATTTGATTTTCTTGCTCTTCTGAAAGATCTAATGCCAAACCTATTTCTTTAGCCTTGAGAATAGCTTTTTGCTTTGCTGTGAGTGAGTTATCTTTTTTTTGAGCCAATAGCGTTATGGGAAGAATTAAACAAAATAAAATACTAAAATTTTTC
>NTKF01000023.1 GCA_002457295.1 Flavobacteriales bacterium MED-G22 | reverse complement strand
GGGGGTGTTTGGGACAAGGCTTCCATAATGGCATCTTCGATTCGCATAAGAGATTTGTCTATCGCTCTTGCAATTTCACTATAGGAAATCCCAACTTGTTTGGGTTTTCCAGTCAACAAATCTCGACCCTGAACTGACATGTCTTCTGGAGGATTGTCAAGCACTTCTATCGCACTCCCCACCAACAATTTAATTTTTTCTGCCGTTCGTTCACCCACAAAAAGATTATGTTTACTTCGCATGTAATTAATTATGTCATTGGTAAACACATCCCCTGCAATTTTAATGGACTTATCACAAACGATTCCAGAAAGAGCAATGATAGCTATTTCAGTGGTGCCACCACCTATATCTACGATCATGTTCCCCTTAGGTTGCATGATATCTATGCCAATTCCTATGGCTGCCGCCATGGGCTCGTGGATAAGATAAACTTCCTTTCCATTGACTCGTTCTGCTGATTCTTTCACAGCTCTCATTTCTACTTCAGTAATTCCCGAGGGAATACAAATGACCATGCGAAGTGAAGGAGAAATGAATCTGCGTTTTAAGGCAGGGATGCTTTTGATTAACTGGCTAATCATTTGTTCTGAAGCATTGAAATCAGCTATTACACCATCTTTTAAAGGGCGCACAGTTCTAATGTTTTCATGTGTTTTACCCTGCATCATATTGGCTTCCTTTCCAATAGCAATAACCTTTTCTGTGGTTCGATCAATGGCTACTATGGAAGGACTGTCAACTACTATCTTATCATTATGAATAATTAGCGTATTGGCTGTACCAAGATCAATTGCAATTTCTTCAGTAAAAAACCCCATCCTTTCTTATTCTCACGTAAATGTAAAAAAATTAATGCTTGAAATGGCGTATTCCTGAAAAGACCATAGCAATATTGTGTTGATTGCAATAATCAATGGAATTTTGGTCCTTAATAGACCCGCCTGGCTGAATAACTTTATTAATACCTTCTTTACCAGCAATTTCAACACAATCTGGGAAAGGAAAAAATGCATCACTAGCCATAGCAGCATCTTTAAGCTTAAAGCCAAAGTGTTTGGCCTTCGCAATGGCTTGTTGAAGTGCATCCACCCTTGAGGTCTGACCTGTCCCTGAGGCTAATAATTGTTTGTTGTTGCTTAATACGATGGTATTTGACTTGGTGTGTTTACAAATCTTTGAGGCAAACAATAAATCTTCAATAGCTGACTGATCTGGTTTTATGTTAGTAACATAAGTTAAATCTTCAAGAGTATCAGTTTTCCGATCAGCATCCTGCATTAAAACTCCATTTAAACAAGAACGGATTTGATTGTCAGGTAGTGGTGAATCCTTTTGAAGGAGTAAAATACGATTCTTTTTTTCTTTTAAAAGGGACAAAGCATCTGCATTGAAGGCAGGTGCAATGACCACTTCACAGAAAAGAGAGTGTATTTTCTCAGCAGTACTTATATCAATTGTTTTATTGGTAATAAGGACACCTCCAAAAGCTGAAATAGGATCTCCAGCAAGTGCATCTTCATAAGCTTGTTTTAATTCTTCGCGTATAGCAAAGCCACACGCATTATTGTGTTTCAAAATACCAAATGCAGGAGGTCCATCATAGAACTCATTCATTAGTTGTACCGCTGAATCGATATCCAACAGATTATTATACGAAATGCTTTTCCCATGTAGTTGTTCAAGCAAATCTTCTAGTGGGCCAAAAAAAGTTCCCTTTTGATGTGGATTTTCTCCGTAGCGAAGTGGAGTTGCTTCAGAACTGCTGACCTTGAGAATCATTTCATTACTATTAAAATGATTAAAAATAGAAGCATCATAGTGAGAGGAGATGTGGAAAGCTTTGACAGCAAAATTTTTACGATCTTCTATATTGAACTCTCCTTTCTTTTGCTTCAAATATTCTAAAAAGAGATGATATTGATCTTTACTTGAAACACACAAGACATCATTAAAATTTTTTGCTGCTGCACGAATCAAAGCGATACCGCCAATATCAATTTTTTCAATAATATCAGCCTCACTTGCTCCAGATGCTACTGTCTTTTCGAAGGGATAAAGATCAACAATCACCAAATCAAAAACAGGAATGTCATAGCGAACCAATTCCTCTTGGTCTGAAGTGAAATGGGCTCGATTTAATATTCCTCCAAATACTTTGGGATGCAACGTCTTAACTCGTCCACCCAAAATGGAAGGATACCCAGTAAGAGATTCAACAGCAACCACCTTGTATCCTTGCTTCTTTATATAGGCTTCTGTACCACCAGTTGAAAAAAAAGTTACTCCTTGGGAGGCTAATGTCTCTAGAATTGGATCAAGTCCGGACTTATCAAAGACAGAAATGAGAGCGTTAGAGATTTTACGATTTTGCATTTTTAAAAAACTTAAAGTGGAATATAGTGGGAGGCAATTTTTTCACAGATAGAAGCAAGCAACTTTTCATCAGCAGAACTGAAAGCATTTTGAGTATTAGAATCAATATCAATTTGACCAATATTAATGCGATCAACAAAAATAGGCACCACTAATTCTGATTTCACTTCTAGGCTACAAGCAATATAGTTTTGAGACTCTTTCACATCTGGAACATTCAAAGTTTGATTAGATAGGGCTACTTGACCACAAATACCTTTTCCAAAAGGAATGGAAGTATGTTCTGTAGGAATTCCAGAAAAAGCTTTCAAGTTTAGTGTCTGATTTTGATGATTGGCAAAATAGAACCCGACCCAATCAAAATGAGCAACCTCTTTTTTTAATTTTTCACAAAGTTGTTGCAACTTAGATTGAAAAGAAAATTCTTTCTTTTCAAAGAGATTATTTGTCCAATCTAATAGTATATGATTTGATGTTTGGATCATTTTTCAAAAGTAAAAATTTAGTTGTGGAGTTTCCTTTAAAACGATAGAAGTTTTTACATTTAATTAACCTTAATATAATCTTATGGAGCAACGTATAAATGTTCAAGGCATGACGTGTTTGAATTGCCAAAAAACGGTCAAAGAAAAACTTGAAGCAATTGATGGTATTGACACGATAGAGGTCAATTTTGAAAAGGCTAATGCTCAATTTCAAACATCAAACCCACTACCCATAGAACAAATTGCTAAACAACTTGGGCCAAAATATACTGTGTCTGACACAGGATCTGGAATAACTGCCAATTTTGACAAGAATAATAAACATATGTCAAAGTGGAAAGCATTAACTCCTTTGTGGCTCATTTTTAGCTATTTAATTTTTGCTACACTATTCTTACAACAATTCCGAACAACTCTAGAAATGGCAATGTATGATTTTATGGGATTATTTTTTATTGTGTTTAGTTTTTTTAAGTTTTTAGATTTAAAAGGTTTTCCAGACTCCTTTGCACAATATGATCCATTGGCAAGAAAAAGTAGATTGTATGGCCAAATTTATCCTTTTATTGAAACCCTTTTAGGAATTTTATTTTTATTGCAAAAAGCGTTGCTATTTTCTCTATTAACTACAGTACTTCTATTATCGATAACTACCTATGGAGTGATGAAAAGTCTTATGAATAGAAACAACATTACATGCGCTTGCTTAGGAACTACCCTTAAACTTCCTATGACTGAAGCAACCCTCATTGAAAATATTCTAATGATTACTATGGCTCTTGTAGGGCTGGTAGGATTTTGGTTATAAATACCATAGAACATAAACAGCTATCAACAAGCACAACTTAGTGCAATAAAAAACCCTGCTTTACAGCAGGGTTTTAGAAATTCAAAAAAATTGATTACATCATTCCGGGCATTCCGCCTCCGCCCATAGGTGGTGCAGGTGGTGGAGTGTCTTCCTTAATATCAATCAATGCACATTCAGTGGTTAGGATCATTCCTGCTACTGAGGCAGCATTTTCCAAGGCTACACGAGTTACCTTTTTTGGATCAATAATTCCTGCCATTAGCATATCGACATAGCTGCCATCTTTAGCATTATAGCCATAATTCACAGCACCTTCTAATACTTTAGAAACTACAACTGAACCTTCACTTCCCGCATTTTCTACGATGGTGCGTAGGGGAGCTTCTACGGCTTTATTTATAATCTGGATGCCCGTGCCTTCATCATCATTGTCTGCTTTGATTTTGGCAAGCCCCTTTTTAGCTTCTAAAAGGGCAACACCTCCACCAGCAACAATACCTTCTTCAACGGCAGCGCGAGTAGCATGAAGGGCATCATCAACGCGATCTTTTTTCTCCTTCATTTCTACTTCGGAAGGAGCTCCAACATAAAGAACGGCCACACCACCAGATAATTTTGCCAAACGTTCTTGGAGTTTCTCTTTGTCATAATCTGAGGTAGTAGTTTCAATTTGTGTTTTGATTTGATTGACACGCGCTTTGATATCATCAACAGCGCCATTACCATTTACTACAGTAGTGTTGTCTTTATCAATAGTCACTTTCTCCGCTGTGCCTAACATTTCGATGGTTGTGTTTTCTAGAGTGAAACCACGTTCTTCTGAAATGACTGTTCCACCAGTTAGAATTGCAATATCTTCTAGCATTGCTTTTCTTCGATCTCCAAACCCTGGAGCCTTGACAGCGGCAATTTTTAGAGCACCTCTCAATTTGTTTACTACAAGGGTAGCCAAAGCTTCACCATCAACATCTTCTGCAATAACTAAAAGAGGTTTTCCAGTCTGAGCAACAGGCTCTAAAATAGGTAGAAGGTCTTTCATTGCTGAAATCTTCTTGTCATATAACAGAATATAGGGAGTTTCTAAATCAGCCTCCATTTTTTCAGAATCTGTCACAAAATAGGGAGATAGATATCCTCTGTCAAATTGCATTCCTTCAACGACATCAACATAAGTGTCTGTTCCTTTTGCTTCTTCCACAGTGATAACACCTTCTTTACCAACTTTTTCAAAAGCTTCAGTAATCAGTGTGCCAATGGTATCATCATTATTAGCTGAAATACTTGCTACTTGATGAATTTTTTCTGAAGAGTCACCAACTGCAACAGATTGTTTTCCGAGTGCTTCAACAATAGAATCAACAGCTTTATCTATGCCGCGTTTCAAATCTAGTGGATTTGCGCCGGCAGCTACATTTTTTAGACCTTCTTTCACTATTGCTTGAGCTAGAAGTGTTGCTGTGGTAGTTCCATCACCAGCAAGATCATTAGTTTTGGAAGCCACTTCTTTTACCATCTGGGCTCCCATATTTTCAAGAGCACCTTCTAATTCAATTTCTTTTGCAACAGTAACACCATCTTTGGTTACCTGAGGAGCACCAAAAGATTTTCCAATAATAACATTGCGTCCTTTTGGGCCTAGGGTTACTTTTACAGCATTGGCAAGTGCATCAACTCCACGTTTTATGCCATCTCTTGCTTCAATATCAAATTCGATTTTTTTTGCCATTTTATTTAAAATTTATGGATTTAAACAATTGCGAGTATATCGCTTTCTTTCATAATTAAATAATCTTTTCCCTCGTGCTGAAGTTCAGTTCCTGCATATTTTCCATAAAGTACCTGATCACCAACACTAACCGTTATGGGATTGTCTTTTGTTCCATTCCCAACGGCAACAACAGCTCCTTTTTGTGGCTTTTCTTTTGCTGTATCGGGAATAATAATTCCAGAAGAAGTTTTAGTTTCTGCTGCAGCAGGCTCAATGAGAACTCTGTCTGCAAGCGGTTTGATAGTTATTTTACTCATGATTATTTTAATTTTTATTTTTTACTCAATAGGACACAAATTATGCCAAGCAACTTTGAATGACAATTTGTTAAGTTGTAGAATTAATAACTGACAGGCTGACATTTTAATCCCTCTAAAAGGCTCAATTGTCAGATGGTTCAATAGGAATTTCAGGAATTTCTTCTGTTTCTGGTGCCAATTCTGGAACAGCGGCAGGTTGTGAGGTTGTAGTACCATCATCCAACAATCTAGAATCTTGTACGCTTCCTGATCGTTCAAGCGTAATGTTTGACGCTAAGATTAAAACCATTAATAGAACTGATAAAACCCAAGTACTGCGATCAAGAAAGTCGCTAGTTTTTTGCACCCCTCCAATTTGTTGAGAACCTCCTCCTCCAAAAGAAGAAGACAAACCACCCCCTTTGGGATTTTGTACCATGACCACCAAAATTAGCAGAAAACAAACCACTAAGATTAGGGCGATAAAAATTGAAAATGTACTCATAATGTTAACGGTTTAAGTTTTTTTGCAAATCCCTTATCACATTAATTTGGTTGGCAAAGAAACTATTTTTTTCTGGATATTTCAAACGTAAAATTTCATAAGCCTGTATAGCCCTATCATATTTCTTTTGTTTAACAAAAACTTTTGCGAGGGTTTCGGTCATCAATTCCTCGGTTGACGTCCAACTTGGCTCACTAAGGTCTTCATTTTTTGAGACGGTTTCTTTTTTAGGGTTAATTTTTGGTTGTTGAGCTAAAAAGGCATCAACAAGGGCAAAACGTTCGTTTGGGGTAGAAGACTTTGATTGATCACTTTTTTTGGTTTCTATAAATTGAATCCAATCTGTGAAAGTCATTTGGGAGGGTGGAGATGTTTCAGTTTTTTCTTTGCTTATTTTCTCGTTCGTAGTAGGATTCTTTTTTTTGGGTTTCTTGACTACTTTTTTTAGGGGATTATTTTTTTCTGTTTTATGAATAACCTTATCACTCATTTTTATTTGCTTCTCTTTCCAATCAAAAAGTAAAGATCGATCATATGTTCTCGCAGAAGTCTGATGAAGCAAATGCTCAACTTCCTTTTGCTTATGGATTTCAGACCACTTGGCTAAGTAGAGCCAGGTGGTTTGAAAAAAAGGGAAACGCTCTTTTAGGGCTAACAATTTTTCAAATTCTTCCTTTGATTTTAAATCAAGCTGCTCTATGATGTCAAAAAAAGGTTTTTCTAGGTCTACCATTTAGCCAATGTTGAATTAAAAATATCTTGAGTTATCCGCTCAAAAATTTCTTTATGTGCTGTGTCAATCACATCATAAACCTGTTTGTCAGCAGGGAAGTCATAAAAAAAGGAAAAAGATTTACTAAAATCATCTTCTTCTCTTTTTGTGTTGGTAAAGGTGAGATGAACAGTCATTTTTAAACGGTTTTGTGCAGCCGTGTTTTCAGCAGTAGCAGACATGGGGGTAACGCTATATTCTGTGATATCTCCCTCATAAATAAGGTCACCGTCTGCACTCACTAAATCCAAATTAGTTAAGTTTAAGATCAAATCTTGGAGAGCTACAGTAAAATCCCGATCTAACCCAGGTTCCACAGTTGAGCCGGGTTTGTTTCCTGCCACATTCACAAAATAATTAACTTGAAAAGAGGAAGTGCCAGGGGGGATTGAAGCCCCTGTAAAAGAATAAATTCCACAGCTCACAAAAAACGGGAACATGCCTAACCCAAGAAGTATTTTCACTTTATGAATTCTCGACATTATGCAAATCAAATTGTTTAATTTTTCGATAAAGTGTGCGCTCCGAAATTCCCAACTCATCTGCTGCCAATTTACGCTTTCCTTTATTGCGAATCAAGGCACTTTTAATCATTTCGATTTCTTTTTCTAAAAGAGATTGTGGTTCTTCCTCAACAATTGCCTCTGCATAATCATCATAGGAAGTGATTTCCTGATTGGGTTGTATTTCTTTTTCCTTTGGAATGGAGTCTTCAGAAATGGGAATCGCTTCTAAAGTATTTTTTGGGATGGCCTCGCTTTCTGACTCTTTCTTACCATAAATTTTTTCAATTAAGCCCTGGCTTTTTTCTTGGACATTTACATTTTCTTCTTGTATCAGTTCTAAGGTTAATTTCTTTAAATCGTTTAGATCGCTTTTCATATCAAAAAGCACTTTATAAAGAATTTCTCGTTCTGTAGAAAAATCACTTTCTTTTTTTTGATCGCTTAAAAGCATGGGTAGGTTTTTCCCACTATCGGGCAGATACCCTCTGAGAATTGATGGATCTATTTCTCTGGCCTTTTCAAGAACTGAAAGTTGTTCTGCCACATTACGCAATTGTCTGATATTTCCATTCCAACGGTAGTTGAGAATCATCTTTTGGCTTTCTTCTGTAAGTTTTAGAGTGGGCATATGATATTTTTGGGCAAAGTCTGATGCAAACTTCCTAAATAAAAGAGGGATGTCTTCTTTTCGTTCCCTAAGCGGTGGCAAGGGTATTTCAATTGTACTTAATCTATAATAGAGGTCTTCTCTAAATTTCCCTTTTTGGATAGCTTCAGGCATATTGACGTTGGTAGCACCAACTATACGAACATTTGTTTTTTGGACTTTAGAGGCTCCCACTTTGATAAACTCTCCAGTTTCTAGCACTCGTAGCAAACGCACTTGGGTAGGAAGCGGTAGCTCCCCAACTTCATCTAAAAAGATTGTTCCACCGTCGGCAACTTCAAAATAGCCAGAACGTGTTTGAGTGGCTCCAGTAAACGCTCCTTTTTCATGACCAAATAATTCACTGTCAATAGTACCCTCTGGAATGGCTCCACAATTTACAGCAATGTATTTTGCATGCTTTCTGTGGGAGTATTGATGAATTATTTTTGGAATATTTTCTTTACCCACTCCACTTTCGCCAATGACTAAAACCGATATATCTGTGGTTGAAACTCGAAGCGCTTTTTCTAAAGCACGATTCAGTCCAGTATGATTTCCTATGATTCCAAAACGCTGTTTGACACCCTGTAGTGATTCCATAATTAAATTGAGTTTGAATGACCTATTGCTTTTCCAAGGAGTGTTGCCGCTGTACAATCAGTAATTTTGACATCCACAAAATCACCAGCCTTATAATGTTCCTTTGGAAAAACTACCACAGTGTTTTGTGTTGTTCTACCACTCCAAAAAGCATCAGATTTTTTTGATGGCTTTTCAACCAGCACACAAACTGTTTTGTTTATATACGCTTGTGTCCGAAAATGGCTGTGTTTTTGTTGTAATTCAATAATTTCCTTTAGCCGTCTTTTTTTGATTTCTAATGGCACATTATCAGGAACTTTTCTAGCGGCTAACGTGCCTGGTCTTTCTGAATAGGCAAACATAAATCCAAAATCATATTTCACATAGTCCATAAGCGAAAGAGTGTCACAATGATCTTCTTCTGTTTCTGTGGGAAACCCAGCAATCATATCATGAGAGATACCACAATCGGGTATTATTTTTCGAATATTGTCTATCAATTCAAAATATTGTTCTCTGCTATGCAACCGATTCATTTTTTTTAAAATTCTATTACTTCCAGACTGAACAGGGAGGTGAATATAGTTACAAATGTTAGCATGTTTGGCCATCGTTGCGAGAACCTCTAAAGACATATCCTGTGGATTTGAGGTTGAAAAACGTAGCCGAATTTTTGGTTGCACAGAAGCCACCATGTCTAATAGATGATGAAATCGAATAGCTGTATTTTGTTGTAGTGTGGTGGCTTTTTCAAAATCTTTTTTAAGACCCCCGCCATACCATAAATAGCTGTCCACATTTTGACCTAAAAGCGTAATTTCTTTGAACCCTTTTTGAGCAAGATCTTCGACTTCTTTGAGAATACTCTTTGGATCGCGACTTCTTTCTCTACCTCTTGTAAAAGGTACTACACAAAATGTACACATGTTGTCACATCCTCTTGTGATGGAAATAAAGGCCGTGATTCCATTTGAGTTGAGTCTAACTGGAGCAATGTCTCCATAGGTTTCTTCTTTAGAAAGAATAACATTAACAGCTTCTCTTTCAGCATATACTTCTTCTAAAAGATTGGGTAAATCTTTATAGGCGTCTGGACCTACCACTAAATCCACTATGTTTTCTTCTTCTAGGAAACGGTGTTTTAAACGCTCAGCCATGCATCCTAATACTCCGACTTTTACTTTTGGGTTAACTTTTTTTAGCCCATTAAAATGAACTAATCTATTTCGCACTGTTTGCTCTGCTTTCTCTCTTATAGAGCAGGTGTTTAATAATATTAGGGAAGCTTCTTGCAGTTCATTTGTAATAGCATATCCTTCATTTTGAAGAATAGAAGCAACTACCTCACTGTCAGCAAAATTCATTTGACATCCATAGCTTTCGATATAAGCAATCCTTTTGGCTAAAAAGGTAGACTTTGATAGGGTCACCCCTTCATAGGCATACGGATTTTTGGTGGCTGTAGAATTTATTTTTGATTTCATTGCTTAACTCAAAATTGTTTTGCCCTGCAAAATTAAGAAAAAAGCCAGCAATATTGACATTTTGTCAGTTTGTTGTTAAGAAGGCAAAAAAAGGTATTTAGTGGGGTAATTTATCTCTTAATAGTCCATAAGCCCATGTCCCAAGAGTGGCAGCTGCGATGACAATTAAAATAGGATAAAAACCAGCACCTAATAAAGTGAACATAGGTCCAGGGCAAGCACCTGTGATAGCCCAACCTAATCCAAAAAAAATACCACCATACAGATAGCGTTTAACACCATATTCTTTATCAGCTAAAATAATTGGTTTTCCAGAGAATGATTTTAGCTTAAGGCGTTTGATGAGTTGAATACCTAAAACACCTACTGCTAATGCTGCACCAATTACACCATACATGTGGAATGATTCGAATTGAAACATTTCATAAATTCTGAACCATGAAGCTGCTTCAGACTTATACATGGTAATTCCAAAAACGATTCCTATTAATAACAATAAACGATTTTGCATGGCTTAAAATAAATTTGGTAAAATGATATGGTTCATTATTAATCCTCCTATAAAAAATCCAATTACAGCAAAAAGAGAAACGATTTGCAGATTGCTCAAACCTGAAATGGCATGACCAGAAGTACAACCTCCAGCATAGCGAGTTCCAAAACCTACAAAAAAGCCACCTAATACAAGAAAGGCTAAAATTTTCGGTTTCTTAAGGGCTTCAATTCCAAATAATTCGTCAGGAACATAATTTTTTCCACCCGTTTTAATATTGATCGATTCTAATTGGTGTATAGTTGCTTCACTTATAGCCACTACATTATCATGTGAGAGAAGGTTGGCCCCTAGCCAACCCCCGATAATAGCTCCAAGAACAACTATGAGATTCCATCGCTGTGCTTTCCAGTCAAACTTAAAAAAAGAACTTGTTTTTCCTGCACCACAAATGGCACAAAATGTTCTAAGGTTGGAAGACATTCCAAAACTCTTATCTAAAAACAAAAGCGAAAGAAAGACAAGGCCAATCATCGGCCCACCAACGTACCAGGGCCAGGGTTCAAAAATAAAATCCATTAAAATTAATTAGTTGTTGGACATATGTAATCCGTGGTATCTATGGCGGCTTCTTGAATAGCTTTAAAACCTCCTGCGACATCAATAAAATTATGAACGCCTCTACTTTTTAATATGGAGGCTGCGATCATGCTTCTGTATCCCCCAGCACAATGAATATAAAACGTTTTATCTTTAGGGAAGGTGTCAAAATAATCATTGATATAATTTAAAGGGGAATGCTTTGCAATTGACATGTGCTGTGAGATATATTCACCTTCTTGTCGAACATCAAAAACAATCACAGATTTTTCTTTTAGCAAATGGCTTTTGAGTTCATGTGCTGTGTGGCTCTCAACCTGATCAAGTTCCTTTCCTGAAGCTTCCCATGCAGCAATACCTCCTTCGAGATAGCCTAATGTATTGTCAAAACCTACCCGAGCCAAACGGGTGACGGTTTCTTCTTCACGCCCTTCTGGTGTAACCAACAAAATAGGTTGTTTTACATCTCCAATGAGAGTACCAACCCAAGGGGCAAAACCTCCATCAATTCCAATAAAAATTGAACGAGGGATGTGTTTTTTTGCAAATTCATCTTGATGGCGGACATCTAATACAACAGCGCCCATTTCATTGGCTAAGTCTTCAAATTGATGCGGAGAAATTGGGGTGGTTCCTTTTTGCAATACTAGGGCAACATCTTCATAACCCTGTTTATTCATTTTAACATTCAATGGAAAATATTGTGGAGGAGGTAAAAGTCCGTCAGTCACTTCTTTAACAAACTCGTCTTTAGACATATTTTCACGTAGGGCGTAGTTTGTTTTCTTTTGATCTCCAAGGATGCCAACAGTTTCTTTACTTAAATTTTTACCGCAAGCTGACCCAGCACCATGAGCAGGGTAAATGAGTAAAGAATCTGGAAGGGGTATTATTTTATTACGTAAACTGTCATAAAGAATACTAGCAAGGTCTTCTTGTGTGAGATCCTCCCCTTTTTGGGCTAAGTCGGGTCTTCCTACGTCACCTAAAAAGAGGGTATCTCCACTAAATAATGCATGAGGTCTATTTTGCGCATCTTTTAGTAAATAGCAACTACTTTCCATAGTATGCCCAGGTGTGTGTAAAAGTGTAATGGTAAGGTCACCCAATGGGAAATCTTGTCCGTCTTTAGCAATAATACTATCAAATGCAGTTGTTGCATTGGGACCAAAAATGATGGGAGCACCTGTTGCTTTAGATAAAGTCAAATGTCCACTGACAAAGTCGGCATGAAAATGAGTTTCAAAAATATATTTTATTTGTGCATTATCCTTTTTAGCCTTGGCTATGTAGGGCTCCACTTCTCTCAATGGATCAATGATAGCTACTTCGCCATTGCTTTCAATATAATAAGCTCCTTGAGCCAAGCAGCCAGTATATATTTGTTGTATGTTCATTTCATTTTATTTGGTTGTAAAAATATATACTACGGTTTAAAAATTTAAAATTATTCATAAGATATATTTATTCAATCATTATTTTGCCTTCTTATATCGTCTTTTATACCACTTTTGTCTAAAAAGCCATCAAAGTGATCAACAGCATCATTCGTGTCTATAAATAAATTTTCAGCTTTTAATATTTCAATAAGTTTACTTTTGAAGATGCGGTCTCTTGTTGGGCCAATTGCTCCAGCGATTAAAATTCTTATTCCATTTTTTTTTAGTTTTCCAAAGAAAATGACAAGTTGTTTGGTTGCAGTAGCATCTATATAGTGTATTGATTCTGCATTTAGTATGAGTCCTTTTACAAGCCCATTTTTATTTTCTAAATGATATTGAATGAGGTTTTTGAAATACTGAATGTTTCCAAAATAAAGTTGCCCATCAAAACGTAAGATCAAGAGATCCTCACGAAGTGTTACTTTATCGGGAAATCGATTTATATTTCTAAAATAGGGGGTGTTTCCAACCCTACCTAAAATAGCATGATGAGGTTTAGAAGTGCGATAAACTAAGTGCAACAATGAAAAAAGTACACCTAATAGAATGCCTTCTTTAATTCCAAGTGAAACCGTAAGTGTTAAGGTTAAAATAAGAACAAAAAATTCTTGCCTATGATACAAAAATAGCCTTTTGGGATACTGAAAATCGATTAGCCTTACCACGGCCCTAATAATGACAGCAGCTAAAATTGTTTTGGGGAGATAATAAAACCACGGCGTGAAAAAAAGAAGGATTAGGCTAACAACAAAGGCACTAACCAATGAAGCTATACCACTTTTAGCCCCGGCTTGATCGTTGATAGCAGTTCGTGAAAAGCCACCAGTGGTTGGATAGGACTGAAAAAAAGAACCCATTATGTTTGCACCTCCCAAGGCAATTAGCTCTTGATTTGGTTGAACTTCATAATTATTGTGTTTTTCTTGAAACGCTTTGGCAAGAGATATAGCCTCCATAAATGCAATTAGTGCTAGAGTAATAGCAAATGGAAAAAGTTCAATAAGATTATAAAGTGAAATTTCAGGAATACTAAAATTAGGCAATCCTTGAGGGACTTTTCCTACGATTTGAATTCCTTTTTCTTCCCAAGAAAAAAATTTTGATAGAAGAATACCCAAAACCATAATTATTATTACTCCTGGCACTTTAAATTTAAATTTACCTAATACAAACATGAGTGTCAATGCACTCAACCCGATATACAGACTAAAAAGATTTATCGAAGAAAAATGCATTAGTATTGATTGTAATACTTCATAGATTTGACTACCCGTTGGAATAGGTATGCCTAAGAGGTGTTTGATTTGAGTCATCCCAATGATGATTGCAGCTGCGGAGGTGAATCCACTTATTACAGGTTTTGATAGAAAAGAAACTACAAAGCCCATATTCAAAAGCCCCATTATAATTTGGAGAAGACCTACCATAAAGGATAGCGCTATGGCCAATAAGATATATTCTTCCGGACTAGACAGAGCGAGGGCTCCTAGTCCAGTTGCAACAAGCAATGAATCCATTGCTACTGGCCCCACAGCTAACTGTCTTGAGGTGCCTAGTATTGCATAAATAACCTGAGGAGTTAGAGCAGCATAGAGCCCATAAATTGGTGGCAAGCCTGCAATTAGCGCATAGGCCATGCCTTGTGGAATTAATAAGATACCAACGGTGACTCCTGCAAAAAGATCACCTTTTATATAATCTTTTTTGTAGTTTGGAAGCCATTCTAAGATAGGGAATAAACGTCTAATCATGATGTTGAATGACTTCAAAATTTAATGTTTGATAATAAAAATAGTAGTATTAAATTTAGAAGATAGATACGGCTCCTAAAATACAAAATTTGATAGTTCCAAAAAAACTTAACTACTTTTGCAGCAATCATAATATTTGAAATGGCCAAAAATTTAGTTATTGTTGAATCGCCTGCAAAGGCAAAAACGATCGAAAAATTTCTAGGAAAAGAGTTCAAAGTAGCATCTAGTTTTGGGCATATTGCCGATTTACCTTCTAAAGAGTTGGGGGTTGACGTGGAGCAAAATTTTACACCAAACTATATTGTTTCGCAAGACAAGAAAAAGGTGGTAAATGAATTAAAAAAACTAGCAAAAAAAGCCGAAATGGTTTGGTTAGCAAGTGATGAGGATCGGGAAGGAGAGGCCATTGCATGGCACCTTGCAAACCAATTAAACCTTTCTGATCAAAACTCGAAGCGGATAGTTTTTTCTGAAATAACGAAAAATGCAATTTTGAAGGCGATTGAAAAGCCAAGAGCCATAAATTATAATTTAGTTAATGCACAACAAGCCAGAAGGGTTTTGGATCGTTTAGTGGGTTATGAGCTTTCTCCAGTGCTTTGGAAAAAAATTAAAACTGGTTTATCTGCTGGTCGTGTTCAATCGGTTGCAGTTCGATTGATTGTTGATCGGGAGCGAGAAATTCATGTTTTCAAGCCAAAGGAAACATTTAAGACAAAGGGGCAATTCCAAACCATTTCGGGAGCTCTTTTTGAAGCTCAACATAACAAAGAGTTCGATAAAGAAGCCGACACAAAAAAGTTTTTAGAAGACCATAAAACAGCATCTTTTAAAGTCGATCAAATTCAAATCAGACCAGGAAAAAAAACACCCGCGCCACCTTTTACAACCTCAACACTTCAGCAAGAAGCAGCCAGAAAGCTTTATTTTTCTGTAAGCAAAACCATGAACTTGGCTCAGCGACTCTATGAGGCAGGATTGATAACCTACATGAGAACAGATAGCGTCAACCTCTCAAATGAGGCAAAAGAGGCGATCCATCAAAAAATATCTCAAACTTTTGGCGCAAACTATTTACAAGCTCGAAATTTCAAAACCAAAAATAAGGGTGCTCAAGAAGCACATGAGGCGATTAGACCTACCGACCCCCTAAGAGAAACGATACATGAGCTTGAATATGATCAAAAGCGACTTTATGAACTTATTTGGAAACGTAGTTTGGCCTCACAAATGGCAGATGCTGTTTTAGAAAGAACAAAAATTACGATTAATTCATCTGCAACGTCAATTCCTTTTTCTGCTACTGGCGAGGTGATTACTTTTGATGGGTTTTTAAAATTATACATAGAAGGGTTAGACGATAATGAAGAGGAAATGACAGGCTTATTGCCAAAGATGAAAGAAGGAGAAAATCTTATGCTGAAAAAACTCACCAGCACACAACGCTATTCTAAACCCCCCTTCAGATATAGTGAAGCTTCTTTGGTAAAAAAATTAGAAGAACTTGGCATTGGCAGACCCTCCACCTATGCACCAACCATTTCAACAGTTCAAAATAGAGGGTATATAGAAAAGGGAAGTTCTGAAGGAAAACAACGAAGTTATTTACAACTCGCTCTGCAAAATCAACTTCTTAAAGAAACAGTATTGACTGAGAAAGTGGGAGCTGATAAAGGCAAGTTAATTCCTACTGACATTGGAAACATTGTCAATGACTTTTTGGTAGCAAATTTTGAATCCATCTTAGATTTTAATTTTACTGCCCAAGTGGAAACAACTTTTGATAATATTGCACGTGGTGAAGAAGATTGGATTAAAATGATTAAGCATTTTTATGGAGATTTTCATACCAATGTAGATTATGTGAGCAACAATGTGCAAAGAGAATCTGGTGAACGAGAATTGGGAGTAGATCCAAAAAGTGGCAGACCAATTAAAGTCCGTTTAGGAAAATTTGGTCCTATGGCACAAATTGGAAATGTTTCTGACGAAAACCCACCCCAATATGCGAGCCTAACTCCAGATCAACAATTAGAAACGATCACTTTCGAAGAGGCGTTATCTCTTTTCGAATTACCAAAAATTTTAGGTCACTATGAGGGGGAAGAAGTTTCTGTCAACAATGGTAGATATGGACCTTATATAAAATTTAATAAAAGCTTTGTTTCACTCCCAAAAACAACTGACCCTAGAAACGTAGACTTAGAACAAGCCATTGTCCTCATTGAGGAAAAGAGAAAAGCTGATGCGCCTATCTACGTTTTCAAAAATCAAGATGTTACTAAAGGGGTTGGTCGTTTTGGTCCTTTTTTAAAGTGGAATGGATTGTTTATTAATGTAAATAAAAAGTATGATTTTGATCATCTTTCTGAAGTTGACATAGAAGAATTGATTGAAGATAAAATACAAAAAGAAAAAGATAAAATCATCCACAATTGGGAAAATGCCGGAATTCGTGTAGAAAAAGCGAGGTGGGGTCGTTCTGCCATAATAATGGGGCGAAAAAAAGTAGAATTGCCGAAAACGGTTGATGCAAAAAAAATGACTTTGGAAGAAGCCAAAAATCATTTAGGAGTAGGAGCAAAAGCAAAACCCAAGCGAAAAACTAAAAAAACCAAATGAGTTTGGAATTATTGATTCCGGTTGAAGAACAGAGTCAATTGGGAATGAGTCTGTTACCAGATCAGATATTAGGAAAAAATATTTCTCTTCATACTGCAGCAGAAGGGCTACCCGAACTGAGTGGTTTATCTGTTGCACTAATAGGCCTGGAAGAAAACAGAAACAGTTATTTTCCAAATATCCATTTTGAACTAGCCGCTTTTAGGAAGTATTTTTATGAGCTATTTCCTGGCAATTGGAATATTAAAATTGCCGATTTAGGAGATCTACCCAACGGGAAAACCGTAGAAGACACCTATTTCGCTTTAAAAGAAATTGTGTCCCATCTGCGGCAAATGAATATCATCCCGCTGATTATTGGAGGAAGCCATGATTTGATTTATCCTCTTTATCAGAGTTATCAGGAACTCAATCAATTGGTAAATATAGTTTCAGTTGACAGGTCTTTCGATTTTTCTCAAGAAGATGAGTTGATTTCTGGGCGATCTTACATGAGTAAAATTATTATGAATCATCCTAACCTATTGAATAGCTATACCAATCTTGGCTATCAAAGTTATTATTGCGCCCAAGAAGAGAGAGATCTAATAGAAAAATTGTTCTTTGATGCTATTCGATTAGGAAATGTTTTAGACCACGTAGAGCAAACAGAGCCCTTTTTTAGAGATGCCGATATTGTTGGGTTCGATATGAAATGTTTATCATGGGATGCTACCTCAGATAAGCATCACGGCACTCCCAATGGAATTGATTCAAGATCAATCTGTTCTTTAGCCAGATATGCAGGAATAAGTGATCGAGTTGCTATTTTTGGGATTTTTGAATTGCCTTCTACTCAAATTTTTTTGCAATTGCTGGCACAGACAATTTGGTATTTTCTGGAAGGAGTAAATTATCGTTTTGGTGAATATCCAGTTGCAGTAGGTGTCGATTTTACCAGCTATACGGTAGAAATGACACATCAAACCATACGTTTTTTTAAGAGTGAAAAAAGCAATAGATGGTGGATGGAAATAACAAATGATTTTATTGTTAATAATAAATTAAAAACTTCTACGTTATTACCATGCACGGAAGAAGATTATCGTGAAGCGTTGAATAATAAATTACCTGAAAAGTGGTTAAATGCGTTGAAAAGATTAAATTAGGCTCAAAATCGAAACAGTATAACCTACTGATGTTTGGTAAAGATTTAAAACCGAAAGTAAAAAATTTATAGATATTCTATAGTTGATGAAAAAAGTGTTGGTTTTTGTTTTGATTGGTTTTACCCTTGCCTCCTGTGGAATGAAAAACAGGGGAGAATTAATAGGTGTTAAGCGAAAGAAATATTTCAGTGAAAAACCCTTTGGGATGACACTCGTAGAAGGTGGAGCCTACATCATGGGGAAATCTGATGAAGATGATGCACGTCTTTATAATGCTCCAGCAAGAACGGTAACTGTTCCTTCATTTTATATGGATGAAACAGAAATTACCAACAGTGAATATTTACAATTCATATATTGGGTCAAAGATTCAATAGCACTTGCGATGCTTGCTCGAAAAGCAGATGAATTAGAATTAGGAGAAGACAACAAAGATGGAATAGGCGAATTTGCTTTTAAAGATTCTGATACTTCCAAACTCAGTGAGTTTCAAAAATACATGAGAGAAAATTATTATGATTTAAGTGAAGATCCATTTGCTGGTAAAAACTTAAATTTTGATGCTGACTTGACATGGGACACTGAGGACTATGTTGATCAGGCTTATGCTGAGGTGATGGATTCTCTTTATTTGCCTCCTGAACAATGGTATAATGGTGAAATGAAATTAGATGTGTCTAAGGTTGTTTATGCCTACACTTGGTTTGATGCCGAAGCGGCTTCAGCAGAATCAAGAAGAACTAGAGAGCAATTTTTGGATCGTACTCCTTATATCAAAAAAGAAGAAATACAAGTGTATCCAGATACGACAGTATGGATAAAAGATTTTACCTACTCTTATAACGAGCCGATGCACAATGATTATTTCTCTCATCCGGCATATCAAGATTATCCTGTGGTTGGCGTTTCTTGGCGGCAAGCAGTAGCTTTTTGTAATTGGAGAACAAATTTTAAAAATGACTACCAAAGAGGTAAAGGAAAACCGTTTGTTAGTAGATTTAGATTACCCACAGAAGGGGAATGGGAATATGCTGCCCGTGGAGGAATTCCATCTGGTACATATCCTTGGGGAGCACCTTACCTCTTAAATGACAGAGCTTGTTTCCTAGCCAATTTTAAACCATTAAGAGGAGACTATGCTGCCGATCAAGCTGTCTACACTGTGGAAGCAAAATCTTACGAGCCTAATGACTATAATTTGTACAATATGGCTGGCAATGTTGCAGAATGGACCAATTCTTCTTACGAACCAGGGTCCTACGATTATGTAGCTTCTTTAAACCCCAATATGTCTTTTGAAAACGAGAAACGAAAAGTTGTTCGTGGTGGAAGTTGGAAAGATGTGGCATACTACCTAAGAGTAAGTTCAAGAGATTTTGAGTATTCCGATTCTGCAAGAAGCTATATAGGTTTTAGAACGGTGCAAGATTACTTAGGATCACAAAAAGTTAAAATAAAATAAGACCTCAAAACACTAAATTTATTTATATTTAAGGACTAAATAGTTTAAAAAATGAATGATAAAGCATTAAACAAAAGATTAAGAGGTAAAATTGCCATGCACATGCTCTTTGGATTAGGAGGAGCTGTTGTAATTATTGGAGCTCTATTTAAGATTCTTCACTTAGAAATTGGTCCAATAACGGGTGGATTGGTATTAGGCTTAGGTTTGGGGACAGAAGCTTTAATTTTTACAGTCGCTGCACTGAACACAGGAGAGATCAAAGAGGAGCATCAAGATTATGTCAAAAAAGTGAAGGTGGGAGCCTCAAAGCCAGCATCTGGTGGAGGTGGAAGTCTTTCAAGCAAAATTGATGAGCTTATGAAAGAAGCAAAATTAGACGTTGGTCTTATGAAAGATTTGGCTTCAAGCATTAAAGATTTGGAAACTTCTGCAAAATCTTTGGCACCTGCCTCAGAAGCATTAGCTGCAACTAAAACCTATGGTGAAAAGTTAAACACGGCTTCAAGCCAGCTAGAGCAACTTAATTCTGCTTTTCAGAGTCAACTACAACTTTCACAAAAAAGCAATACATTTAATGCTGAGATGGATAAAAATGCAGCTCAACTTAAACAACAAATGGATAGC
>NTKF01000022.1 GCA_002457295.1 Flavobacteriales bacterium MED-G22 | reverse complement strand
TGCTTATTTAAAATTACATTTACTTAGGTATGCTTCTTTTAGCACTCCTATATCATGTATTTTTTTATTTATAAAATCCTTTTTTACGTTTTTTTTTGTGAGATCAAATTGTTGATAACATTATTTTAAATAGTTTTTGTTAGAAAAAAAATCTCTAATTATATTACTAATTTTATGTCTAAAACAAATACAATCAGATGCAACTTATACCCCATAAACGTTTTATAAAATCCGTTATAATTTTCTTTTTTGCCTCAAGTTTATTATTCTCACAAACTTCAGACAATCCATGGGGCATTAGTTTAGGGACCAGTATTATTGATGTCTATCCAACAGGTTTAAATGAAACAAGCCCATTCGGGGCGCAGGGAGAATTTCTAGAATCTTTTTTCAATGTTGGAGATCACTGGAACATTGGAGGACCAACAATTTCAATCTCTAGATTTGTTGCTGCTGGTTTCTCAGTTGGGTTGAAATATTCTTTAAATAATATTACAAAAGTAGAAGGAAGCCCCTCTGCTGATTATTCCTATTACAATGCAGACGCTTTTCTCAAATGGGCTCCCCTCCAAACAAAATTCAGACCTTTTTTAACAGGTGGGTATGGGTTTTCTAGTATAGATATACAACCTAATAATAATCAATTTTTCCTTTCAAAAAATGTTGCCCAAACCCTTTTTGGAGGGCTAGGGTTGGCCTATGGGGTTAGTGATAGATTTGATATTTCCGTTCAGTCTGCTTTTCGAAGTACGGAAGAAAGTTACGGGACAGATCATTTTGAACATGTGGTTAGTTTCCATTATAATTTTGGTGGTGGAGACACTGATGGAGATGGAATTCCAGATAAGAAAGATGAGTGTCCTGAGGTTCCTGGCTTAAAAGAATTTAATGGTTGTCCTGATACAGATGAGGACGGTATAATAGATAAGGAAGATAAATGTCCAGAGGTAGCAGGGTTGGCCGAATTTGAGGGTTGCGCGGATAGCGATGGTGATGGCATTGCTGATCCAGATGATCTTTGTCCAGATATTGCTGGTAGTCCAGAAATGAATGGTTGCTTGGATTCTGATGGCGATAGCGTTATCGACCCAGAAGACGAATGTCCTAATGAAATGGGGCCAGAGGAGAACAACGGATGTCCTTGGCCTGATGCGGATAATGATGGTGTACCAGACCCAGAGGATAAATGTAAAGACCAATCAGGACCAGCTTCGAACAATGGTTGTCCAGAAATGGCAACCGAGGTTATTGATGAAATCAATAAAATAGCGCCAAATATATATTTTGTGGCAGATAGTGATGCTCTAATCGGAAAGAAAACATTTGCTACATTAAATGAAATTATAGAAATTCTCAAAGCTAATCAAGAGGGTGTTCTGAATATTGAAGGATATGCTTCTAGTGAGGGTTCTGAAGAATATAATGAAGACCTTTCTTTGAGGAGAGCAGCAAGTGTTCGGAACTACTTGATTCAACAAGGAATATCAGAAGAACGAATTATTACTTCAGGTCTTGGAGAAAATGAACCATCAGGTAACAATGAAACTGCTGAAGGAAGAACGGAAAACAGAAGGGTTCAATTTAAGGCTAAACTTTAAATAGCTTTTAATTGAGCGATAGTTGCTTGAGGGTCTTTTGCTTTAAAAACATGGTTTCCTGCAACTAAAATAGTTGCACCTGAGGCGACTAATTGCTTTGCATTTTGATCTGTCACACCGCCATCAATCTCTATTAGAGCTGAGGAGCCCTTTTTGTCAATTAGCTCTCTTAGATCTAGAATACGATCATATGTTTTTGGAATAAAAGATTGTCCGCCAAAACCCGGATTTACACTCATTATACACACTAAATCAATTATCTCAATAAGGGGTTCTAAATGTTCAATTGGCGTATGTGGATTTAGGGCGACTCCTGCTTTGACACCTAATGATTTGATTGCTTCTAGGGTTCTATGTAAATGAATACAGGCTTCATAATGCACAGTAATGACACTTGCACCTAGAGCAGAAAAGGTCTCCAAATAACGATCCGGCTCGACAATCATCAAATGAATATCAAGGGGCTTCTTTGCATATTCTTGAATGCATTTTATTACGGGCATTCCAAAAGAAATATTGGGAACAAAGACACCATCCATAACATCTAAATGAAACCAATCAGCCTCACTTTCATTCACCATATGGCAATCTTGTTTAAGATTTCCAAAATCAGCTGCTAATAAGGAGGGTGCAATTATGGCCATAATCCAATTTTTTGCCAAAAATACGATAAAAAAAAGCAACCCAAGGGTTGCTTTTCTATTAGCCTAAATAGGTTTTTAAAATTTTGCTCCTTGAAGTGTGTTTCAATCGGCGTATAGCTTTTTCTTTAATTTGTCTTACTCGTTCTCTCGTCAAATCAAATGTTTCGCCAATTTCTTCTAAGGTCATCGCATGTTGATTGCCTAAACCAAAATATAGACGAACTACATCGGCTTCACGAGGTGTCAGAGTTTCTAATGCCCGTTCAATTTCGGTGCGTAGGGATTCGTGTAAAAGTGTTTTGTCTGGATTAGGTGATTCACCGCTATTAAGAACATCATAAAGATTAGAATCTTCTCCTTCGACTAAAGGTGCATCCATTGAGACGTGCCTACCAGAATTTTTTAAAGATTCTTTGACATCATTAATGGTCATGTCTAATTCCTTTGCTATTTCTTCTGCAGAAGGAGCTCTTTCGTGAGCTTGCTCAAGAAATGCATAGGTTTTATTTATTTTATTGATAGACCCTATCTTATTCAAAGGCAAACGCACAATTCTAGATTGTTCAGCTAACGCTTGTAAAATAGACTGACGTATCCACCAAACAGCATAGGAGATAAATTTAAATCCCCTTGTTTCATCAAATCGTTGAGCAGCTTTAATTAAACCTAAGTTGCCCTCATTGATTAAATCGGGTAGAGTTAATCCCTGATTTTGGTATTGCTTCGCTACAGACACCACAAATCGCAAGTTGGCTTTAGTCAATTTTTCTAGAGCTATTTGATCTCCTGCTTTGATTCGTTGCGCTAATTCAACTTCTTCTTCTGCAGTGATAAGGTCTACTTTCCCTATCTCTTGTAAATATTTATCCAAAGAAGCGGTTTCGCGATTGGTTACCTGTTTGGTTATTTTAAGTTGTCTCATAAAAGAATTATACTGATTCTATCTCTTTATACGTTAATATCTCCAAAATGTTACACTTAAAGGGCTATTTATTTTTTGGAGACCTCTCTTTACGCTCTGGACGAGGTAAGAGAGCTTTGCGCGAAACTTTTGGTTTTCTTGTTTTTGGGTCAACACCAAAATATTTTACATCAAACTTATCTCCAAGATTAATTTCGTCAGTAACCTTTTCAATTCGATCCCAAGAAATTTCAGATATATGTAATAAAATTTCATTACCTGGAACAAATTCTACCACAGCACCAAATTCCAAAATCTTAACGACACTCACTTCATAAACTTTACCGACCTCAGGGGTGAAAGTGATATTGTCTATTTTTTGAATTACGGCATCAATTTTTTCTTGTTCAACACCTAAAATTTCAATCAGCCCATAGTCTCCGTCTTCCTCAATAACGATGGTAGTTCCTGTTTCTTTTTGCATTTCTTGAATCACTTTTCCACTTGGACCAATCACTGCCCCTATAAATTTATTTGGGATAGTAATTTTAACCATCTTAGGCGCATGTGCTTTTACCTCTGTGTTTGGAGTAGCTATGGTATCAGTCAAGTGCGAAAGAATGTGAATTCGACCAGCTTTAGATTGTTCAAGTGCTTGTTCTAATATGTCATAAGAAAGCCCTTTGATTTTAATATCCATTTGGCAGGCAGTAATCCCTTTTTCTGTTCCTGTGACTTTGAAATCCATATCGCCGAGATGATCTTCATCTCCTAAAATATCTGATAGTACAGCATATTTATCACCATCAGATATCAGTCCCATGGCTATTCCAGAGACAGGATTACTAATTTGAATACCTGCATCCATCAAAGACATTGTTCCTGCACAAACAGTAGCCATTGAAGAAGATCCGTTAGATTCTAGCACTTCAGAAACAACTCTCACTGTGTATGGACAGTCATCAGGCATCACCTTTTTTAGAGCACGTTGAGCTAAATTACCATGTCCAACTTCTCGTCTTGAAGTCCCTCTAAGTGGTCTTGCTTCACCTGTAGAGAAAGGAGGAAAGTTGTAGTGTAAATAAAAGTTTTCTTCACTTTGTTCAGTGGGTAAATCTATCACATTAGCTTCTCTTGATGTTCCTAAAGTAACAGTGGCTAGTGCCTGAGTTTCACCTCTTGTGAATACAGAAGAACCATGAGTGGAGGGAAGATAGTCTACCTCACACCATATGGGTCTAATATCAGTTGTTTTTCTGCCGTCTAGTCGGATCCCTTCATTAAGGGTAAGGTCTCGAACGGCTTTTTTCTGTGAGGCCTTGATATATCGTGAGATCAATTCTCCTTTTTCTTCTAGTTCTTCTTCAGAAAATTCAGCTAAAAGAGCTTCTTTTATCTCACCAAAAGCTTCTGAACGGTCTGCTTTAGCTAATCCTTTTTTTGCTATGGCGTAAAACTTGTCATAAGTAGCAGTTGCAATTTTATCAGCTAGAACTTCATCTTGAGCTTCTTCTTCGTATTCTCTTGTTTCTTTTTTCCCAACAGCTTGTGTTAAGGATTCTTGTGCCTTTATTTGATCTTTTATTGCGTCATGACCAAATGCTATGGCAGCGACCATTTCAGCCTCAGAAATTTCATTGAATTCCCCTTCGACCATGGCCACCGAGTCAGCACTAGCACCAATCATAATGTCAATGTCAGACGCTTCTAGTTGCGTTTTGCTTGGGTTAACAATAAAATTTCCTTCAATTCTCCCGACCCTTACTTCTGAAATAGGACATTCAAAAGGAATATCAGAAAGTTGAAGGGCAGTGGAGGCAGCCAATCCAGCCAGTGCGTCTGGCATCACATTCTCGTCATGAGACATAAGTTGAATCATGATTTGTGTTTCCGCATGGTAGTCTTCTGGGAAAAGGGGTCTTAAGACTCTATCGACTAATCGCATAGTCAATATTTCTTCGTTGCTTGGTCTTGCTTCGCGTTTAAAAAAACCACCAGGAAATCTTCCTGCAGCGGCAAATTTTTCACGATAGTCCACAGTAAGTGGAAGGAAATCTACAGGACTAGCTTGTCTTGCTGAAACAGCTGTTGCTAGTAGCATACAATTGCCCATTTTTACAACTACAGAGCCGTCAGCTTGTTTAGCTAGCTTTCCAGTTTCTAGACTAATTGTTCTTCCATCACTGAGGTTGATTTCTTGTTGAAATGTTTTTGGTGTCATTATTTTCATTTTGGTTAAACCTAAAATTGCTGTTGTGTGTTGTTAGGCAACCAATGAAAAACTTGATTCAGCAAGTATGAATTCCCGAAGGAGTTTTTTATTTTCTTATTTTCAGTTCCTTGATAATGGAGCGGTATCGTTCAATATCTTTGGATTTAAGATAGTCTAGTTGCTGTCTTCTTTTACCCACCAATCGTACTAATGAGCGTTCAGTGTTGAAGTCTTTCTTGTTCTTTTTTAAATGCTCTGAAAGGTGATTGATACGGTAGGTAAATAAAGCAATTTGACCTTCTGTAGATCCTGTGTTTTTGGCAGAGGATCCGTGTTTTTTGAAAATCTTTTCTTTAGTTTCTTTTGTTAAATACATGCCAATATTAGTTCAATAATTATTATGTATGCTTAAATAAGGTGGCAAATATAAGATTTATATTGATTTATAACTTATTGCCTCCCTATTTTATTCTCTTATCTGTTGATTTTGAATCAAATCGATATAAAGATTAATTTTATTTTTGAGCTCTTTTCGATGTGAAATAAAATCTAAAAAGCCTTTTTCAAGTTGAAATTCACTAGTTTGAAAACCCTCAGGAAGTTCTTTTCCAGTGGTATCTTTCACCACTCTGGGCCCAGCAAAAGCAATAAGTGCACCTGGCTCTGCAATATTGATATCTCCGAGCATTGCAAAAGAAGCAGTGGTTCCACCCGTTGTGGGGTCTGTACAAAGTGAAATATAGGGTAATTTGGCTTCAGCAAGTTGAGATAGTTTGGCAGCTGTTTTTGCCATTTGCATCAAAGAAGTGGCTGACTCCATCATTCTAGCCCCGCCTGATTTTGAAATAATTAGCAGGGGACAATTATTCTTTAAAGCCATATTAACTGATCGAGCTATTTTTTCTCCTACTACAGAACCCATTGATCCACCAATAAAAGAAAAGTCCATACAAGCAATCACTAATTTTTTTCCTTTTGAATCACCAATGGCACATCTTATGGCATCGTTTAGCCCGCTTTTTTTGTGAGCTTCTTTTAATCGATTAAGGTACTTTTTTGAATCCTCAAACTTCAAAAAATCTTTAGATCTAAGCGACACATCAAATTCCTCGAATTTATTGCTATCAAATAGAATTTCAAAATATTCCTTACTACCAATATGAACGTGGTAACCGTCTTCAGGGCTTACATATTGGTTTTGGGTTAATTCTTGAGTCTCAACAACTTTTCCAGTCGGAGTTTTATACCAGAGACCCTTTGGAATGTCTTTTTTTTCTTCAGTTTTGGTTTGAATCCCTTTTTCTCGTCGTTTAAACCAACTCATGTTTGAAGCTTTTATTCAAATATAAAAAAACACTCGTTATAAAGTGTTAATGTTGTTGAGGTCTTTAAAGGCTTTTTCAAGACGAGATTTGAAAGTATTCTCACCCATCCTAAGCCATTTTCTAGGGTCGTAATATTTTTTATTTGGATTTTCTTTGCCCTCTGGATTGCCGATCTGAGTGGTTAAATAGTCAATTTTTTCGGTCATATAATCTCTAATTCCCTCTGTAAAAGCGAACTGAAGGTCTGTGTCAATATTCATTTTAATAACACCATAACCAATAGCCTCTTCTATTTCTTCTTGAGAAGAACCAGAGCCTCCATGAAACACAAAATCAACAGTATTTTCTGGGAGATTATATTTTTCGCTTATGTGTTGCTGAGAGTTTCTTAATATTTTGGGGGTCAATTTTACATTACCAGGTTTATATACACCGTGCACATTTCCGAAGGCTGCAGCTACAGTAAATTGGTCGCTCACTTTGAGAAGCTCTTCATAGGCATAAGCAACTTCTTCTGGCTGGGTGTATAATTTAGAAACATCTACATCTGTGTTGTCAACCCCATCTTCTTCACCTCCAGTGATCCCCAATTCAATTTCCAAAGTCATCTCCATTTTTTTCATACGTGCCAAATATTCTTTACAAATGGCAATATTTTCTTCAATTGGTTCTTCTGAAAGATCAATCATGTGTGAGCTGAACAGAGATTTTCCATATTGTTCGTAATACCTTTCACTGGCGGTCAATAAACCATCAATCCATGGCAATAAGTTTTTTGCACAATGATCGGTGTGCAATATCACATGGGCTCCATAGAGAGGTGCTAATTCATGAATATGCTTTGCCCCCGCAATAGCTCCTGCAATAGCAGCTTGTTGGTTATCATTAGACAAACCCTTTCCAGCATTGAACTGTGAACCGCCATTTGAAAATTGAATAATTACTGGACTGTTTAATGAAGCGGCAGTCTCTAAGACAGCATTGATAGTGTTGTTTCCAGTTACATTTACTGCAGGGAGTGCAAATTTTTTTTCTTTTGCTAGAGAAAAAATTTCTTGAACTTGTCTGCCAGTGATAACACCAGCAGGAATTTTATTTTTCATTCAAATTGGTTTGGAGCAAAAATATTAAACTTTTTTGGTTTAAAATGGATAATTGATACCGATGTTGAAAACTGCTTTTCTGAGACTTAAATCTGACCCCCATCTCTTTTCTAAAGGTAATGAAGGATTGTGGGTCTTAAAGCCTGTGTCAAATCGAATCACAAAAAAATCTAAATCATAACGTAGCCCAAAGCCCGTGCCAATGGCAATTTCAGCTAAATCTTGTAACCCATCAAATCGCATAGCAGGGTCTTCTACACTATCCCATATATTCCAAATGTTACCTATATCGCTAAAGAGTGCACCATTTAAGGAGCCGATTAGTGGAAACCGATATTCTAAATTCAGAGCAAGCTTAAAATTAGCTTCATTAAATTCATTAATATTATTGCTGCTTCCTGGTCCCAACTTGTAGGCTTTCCAAGCTCGATTATCATTAGTTCCTCCTGAAAAAAAGGAACGTATGAAGGGAATGCTATTGGCATTGCCGTAGGGAATTGCAATACCTCCAAAAAAATGAAAGGCTAAAACCCGCTTTCGCCCGACTCGCCAATGCTTGATATAATCTAATTCAGTTTTTACATATTGAGAAGAAGATACTCCATTGAAGGAACTATTACCCGAAGCATTAATTGTACTGTCCTCTTTTAAAAATTGATTGAGAAGACCACCAACCCATTCTGTTTTCCATCGAAGTTGATAAAAGGTCTCATCGAAAATACTTTCTTGATTATTGCTACTAAATGTAAATGAGGAACCCAAAATAAGATTGTTTGCAGTTAATCGATTCCAGCGTTCTTGGATTCCATTTACTGTTTGATAGGCCGGGTCATCGGCTCCTATTATTGTTTCGTTATTTAGTACTGCACTCATAAATATTTGAGTGCCGTCAGGTATTTTTAGATCTTGATTTTCATCATACCAATTTTCATTTGATTCTATTTCAGAAGCAATAGCATTCAATCGATCATATGAGTTTCTATAAACGTTGAAATAATTGGATACGTTTTGGTTGTTGACAAATTCTAAATCGACTAACTTAAATAACAGTTCATTTTTAGAATTAGGTTTCCAATCAAATTGATATGCACCAGTAAAAAATTGTTTGTCTAATCCAATGTTTTTTTGATAGCTGGTACCCACAATAAGGTTTGTTTGAGGATACATTTTTTTTGGTATAATTTCCTTTTTCACAAAAGGCAAAAGTATTCTAGGAACACTTAGTTTGGCATCAGAACTCAATTCAAAAATATTAAAAAACTGGTCTTGATCTTGGGCGATGTCTCTAGACCCACCTATGTTTGAATTTAAACCTAACTCTAAAAGTGCACCACCCTTGAAAACATTTCTAATCCCTAATCCACCTCCCAAGCCTATTCCAAAATCTTGAAGGTTAGAATGTGAAAGGTCTAAATCAAAATCTAACGAGTAGCGCTCTTTTGGAGTAAGATAAACCAATGCCTTTAATGCTGTAGTGTCTTGGTTCAGAGGGCGAAAGGTTATACTAGGGTATTTAAAATTTTTTAAATTGGTAAAATAACGATAAGTAGCTGCTCGATCGGCATCACTATAAGGTTTATTTTTTTGAATTAATATACCAGAGGTTAACGCCTTAGGTTTATAATTCAGTTTTCCTTTTGAAAATATAGTAAAGCCGTCATATTCCAAAGAATCCGAAAAAGCTTGAAAGCTTGTTCCCTCAGAAGTATCGTTAACATAAATATCAATTTTATCAACTGTATTGATTTTGTAGGGGATTGTAAGTAGAGTGTCATTAGAACGAATGGAGGGGTTTTTAATGCTTACTGTTACTGGAATGGTTAAGTCTTTTCCAGTACTGTCTATAGCTGCAATAAATTTTAGACTGTTTTGCTGAAAATTGTAAACACCATTATTTCTAAATAGAGCTAAAAGACGATCTCGTTCTCGATCAAAATTTTTCACTTCAAAAGGAGCCCCTTTTTCAATCCATTGCTCTTCTGTGTTTTTCTCGTAAATAGAGCGTATAGCAGAACTTTCACTTTCCAATTGTATTGAGTCAATGACATACCTTTGGTTTTTATTAATCTTATAAGCAAGGGCTATTTTATTGTCATTTAGTGGAATTTCTTTGGTCTCAACTTTCACATCAAAATAGCCAAGATTTTTAAAATATTGAACGATCCTTTTTTCAGATTTTTTTATGGCTACAGAATCCAACAGTGCAGGTGGTTCCCCCGTTTTTTTTAACCATTCATGAAACTTTACAAAGTTTTTTTGTATTCCTTGGACCTGCTTTTCAGAGAGTATTCGATTTAATTTTTCAACTCTTTTGGGTTTTTTATCGAGCCAATCTTGAAATAATTCTTCTGGCTCAGGATGGGCTCTTTTGTAGAGCATTAGTCGGAAGGGTATTCCTATAAAGCGCTGGTTGGGTTTTGTGGTTATAACTAAGCTTACGGGATCATTTTTCACTGATATAGAATCTTGAAATATTCTATTTTCAACAATCAAACGATCTTTTTCATCAACAGGTCGGTGAACCACACAGCCCTGAAGAATCAGAGAAAGAGTCAAAAGAATGGTTAATTTAGCAGAGTAGAGATTCAATATACGGGTGATTAACTTTCAAAAATAATTCTTTTTTATGCTCTCTAACAAGCTACGTAAACAAATACAACAACTTAAGCTTAAAAAATTCAGAAAGCAGTATAACCTGTTTGTGGCTGAGGGTGAAAAAGTTGTATTAGATTTACTTTCGGCAGAATTTATTCCAGAGGTCCTGCTGGCAACCAAAGAGTTTGCATCAATAGAACCCTTCAGGATAACAACACAGGAGATGAGGTCAATCACTCATTTTTCATCACCCAGTCCAATCATGGGTGTTTTCCAAATCCCAAACCACACAATAGATTCAGTTCCAACTTTTCAGTTGGTTTTGGATCAAATAAAAGACCCAGGAAATTTAGGAACGATCATTAGAACATCTGATTGGTACGGCCTTTCACAAATTGTATGCAGCCTAGATTGTGTAGATTGTTTTAACCCCAAGGTTGTACAAGCCACTATGGGGTCAATTGCACGAGTAAAACTTCACTATGTGGCACTTGAATCTTACTTAAAAAAAATTGATAAACCTATATATTTTGCGGATATGAATGGGGGGTCTATCAATGAATCAAAATGCACTCCAGAAGGTGTTCTGGTTTTGGGTAACGAATCTCATGGTATTTCAGAATCACTCTATCATATAAAACATGAATCCTTAACCATTCCCAAACAAAACTTAAAGAATAATGGAGCAGAAAGTCTCAACGTTGCTGTTGCAGCAGCGATTCTATTACATGAATTTTTTAGACCTCCTTTTATTCAAAAGTAAGATTAATCGCAAACCCTCGACTAAACATATTAAGAATTTTACCCGTCCAAGGGCTGTTGGGATCATTGTCTGGCATAAGCTCATTTTGAAAAGAGAAAATGCCCCTTATTGAGGGGGAAAACTTAAAATAAACCAAATAAAAATCAAAACCCAACCCCAATTCGTAGTTAAGGTTTTGCGATACAGTTCTAAAGACATTACTCAAATTATCATCTGTATTTTTTGCGTTGCTGGACAGGTTAAAATCAGTTGATATCCCAGTAAGGAGAAATGGGCGAAAATTATTAATCCTTCGAACATTGATTTTTAGAATTAAAGGCAGGTGAATGTAAGTTGATTTTACTTCTCTTCTAAGGTCTCCATCCTTTTCAAATTCAGAAAACTCAGGATATATTAAATCCCTTTTAGAATAATAGAGCCCTGGCTCTAATCGTAAATTAAAAAATTCATTTATCCGTAAATCTCCAATTAGGCCCACATTAAAACCTGATTTTGACTCAACTGCGATGTCCTTATAGTTCATGGTAGTGTAGTATTCTGGGACATATTCGAACTTAAAATCATATTGATTGGTCCCTAAGAAATAGCCATAATGCATTACTTTTTTATCAAAATTGGGAAGATTGATAACCCGCTCCCTTAAAGTAGGATATTGCCCGAATCCATGGAATACCATTCCAAAGAACCCAATAAAGAAGAAAAAGTATCTAAGCTTTGAAAGCACAATATATTGAAGCAACCCCTAAGGTTTGTGGCTTGTCTTCTATATCTATAAACCCATTTTTTTCTAAAATATTGTTGAAATTTTTTCCACAAGGAAAAGCGGCTGCAGAATCTGACAAATAACGATAAGCTGAAGCCTCTTTAGCAAAGAGTTTTCCGAAGAATGGCAATATATTTTGAGTATACCACTGATAGCCAAATTTTAGCAGTTTATTCTGGGGAACTGCGGTTTCAAGAATCACTAAAATTCCATCAGGCTTTAGGACCCTACAAATTTCTTTAAGCCCTTGGTTTAAAT
This sequence comes from Flavobacteriales bacterium MED-G22, assembly GCA_002457295.1. The sequence goes on along the minus strand of NTKF01000022.1, from coordinate 8,226 downwards.
TTTCAAAATTGCGCACGCCAAAAGCAACGGTCACAGCATCAAACGTTTTAGCATCAAAGGGAAGTTTTTCGGAGTCACCCAGCAATAAAGTAATTTTATCAGTAAGGTTTTTTTGCTTAATTTTTTCTTCGCCCATAGCAAGCATATTGGGTGAAATGTCTAAGCCTATAATTTCTTTTGCTGATGTTTTGTTGAGAGCTATGGCCAAATCTGCAGTGCCTGTAGCAATGTCAAGAATATTAACTGGTTTTTGATTTGCCACTAGCTTAACCACCCGTTTTCGCCACACTAAATCAATTCCTAAGGTGATAATCCTATTGAGACCATCATAGTGCTTTGATATTTGATCAAACATCTGGGTCACCTGTTCTTTTTTTGAACTTTTTTGATTTTCAAAAGGTTTTAGATTTTTATGCATAGTGGCGCCAAAGATACGTATTTACAGAACCTAAAATGGCAATTCATATCCAGTGGTGGTTAAATTTGTATATTTGTCAAGTTATTTTCACTCTCTATGAAAATTGTTATCGCCGGTGGTGGAGAAGTAGGCTTCCATTTGGCCAAACTGCTCTCTTTTGAGTCCCTTGACATCACACTCATTGATATAGATAAAGAGCGTTTAAACTACGCAGAATCTCATTTAGATATAAAAACCCTCAGAGGCAACGCTTTATCCATTGCCATGTTGAAAGACGCCCTCGTTGAAAACGCTTCACTTTTTATTGCGGTGACGTCTTTGGAGGCGACCAACATTACACTAGCAAGTCTAGCCAAACAAATGGGAGCTCAACGCACTATTGCTAGAATCTCTAATCTGGAATTCCGCCAACCTGATCAAGGAGTTGACTTTAAAGCGATGGGCATTGACGATTTAATTTCTCCAGAAGAGTTGGCGGCATTAGAAATTCAACAACTTCTTGATCAATCTGCTTTTACCAATAGTTATGAATTTGAATCAGGGGCATTGACTTTAATAGGGACCACCCTTGAAGCTACAGTTCCTTTTGTGGGCAAATCTGTCAAAGAAGCAGCCGCTCTATTTTCAGATGTTCATTTTATGCCGATTGCCGTACAAAGAAAAGGAACTCAATTTACTCTCATTCCTAGGGGTGACACTTGTTTTGAAGCAGGGGACACTACTTTTTTTATCACACGTAAAGAAGGAGTAGAAGAATTATACAAGCTCACTGGAAAAAGTAAAACACCAATTCATAAAGTGATGATTTTGGGGGGTGGAAAAATTGGATTTAATGCTGCAAAAGAGCTTTCAGAAAAAAAAGTAAAAGTGACCATTATTGAAAAACAAAAAAATAAAGCTTTTGAAATAGCGGAAAACCTTCCTAATGTTATGGTTATTCATGGAGATGGTTGCAATGTTGAACTTTTGGAAGAGGAGGATTTAACTCAAATGGATGCCTTTATCTCTGTTACAGGCAATTCAGAGACAAACATAATGGCTTGCTTAATGGCAAAGACAAAGAATGTTAAAAAAACTATCGCTTTGGTAGAAAATATGGACTATTTTGAGTTGTCTCAGTCCATTGGAATTGATACTCTTATCAACAAGAAATTACTTACCGCAAACACTATATTCAGGTATATTCGTCGTGGAGATGTAGTTGACATGACCACATTGAATAATCTCAACGCTGAAATCTTAGAATTTGAAGTGCATGAAAAGTCCAAAGTAGCTAATTATTTGATTCGAGATTTGGATTTTCCAAGAACAGCGATTATTGGCGGAGTCATTAAAGAGGGAAGGGGCATTATAGCTCTTGGTGACTATAAAATAATGCCAGGCGACCGTATTGTAGTTTGCTGTCTGCCCAAAGCCATCAAACGCGTAGAAAGTTTGTTTTTGTGATTTATGAGGCAAAACATTAATTTTCGAATAGTTGTTTTTTTGATGGGCTTCCTCCTCTTTTTCAATGGGTGCTTTATGTTAATTGCAGCGGGTGTAAGCTATTTATTTAAAGAGGGAATTGTTCTTGAGATAACTTTTTCAGCTTTTTCAATTTTGGGCATTGGTGCCTTAGCTATTTTATTGACGAGAAAGCATGATGCTAAAATTCAAAAACGTGAGGGGTATCTAATCGTTGCTTTAGGATGGTTTTTGATGACTCTATCAGGTTTATTACCCTATTGGATTTCTGGTTTTATCCCAAATTTTTCTGCTAGTTTTTTTGAAACTATGTCAGGTTATACAACCACAGGAGCAACAATTTTGGCAGACATTGAAGCCCTTCCTAAAAGTTTATTGTTTTGGCGTAGCGTTACTCATTGGATAGGGGGGATGGGAATTATTGTTTTAGCGATTGCAATTTTACCCTTTTTAGGTATAGGTGGATTTCAATTATTTACAGCAGAAGTTCCAGGTCTTAGTAGTGACAAACTCCACCCCAGAATTGCAGACACAGCAAAACGCTTGTGGCAGATTTATCTAGGTCTTACCTTGGTTGAAACACTATTGCTAACGGCAGCTGGAATGTCTTTTTTTGATGCTATCAATCACGCCATGAGCACCATATCCACTGGAGGTTTTTCTACCAAAAATTCAAGTATTGCTTTTTGGAATAATAATCCTTTGATTCAATACATTATTGTGTTCTTTATGTTTTTAGCAGGAACTAATTTTGTTTTGAGCTATTTTGCTATAAAAGGAAAAATATTTAAAGCACTTCAAGATGATGAGTTCAAATGGTATTCATTCTTTATTGTTTCCTTCAGCATACTAGTTGCCGTCTTGCTCTACTTTAAGGCTGATTTCTCTCAAAGTGAAATTGCCCATCCTCAAGTTTTGGGAAAAGTGGAGAGTTTTTTTAGGCATGGTCTTTTTCAGGTAGTAGCTATAATAACAACCACCGGTTTTGTTACCGCAGATTATACACAGTGGATGCCTTTATTGACAATAACCTTTTTTGGACTCATGTTTTTAGGTGGATCTTCAGGCTCCACCTCTGGGGGCGTTAAGGTGGTGAGACATCTACTAATGATTAAAAGTGGCTTTTTAGAGTTCAAAAGAGCCCTACATCCCAACGCAATATTAAAAGCGAGATACAACAATAAAATTGTTGAGGATTCCATTTCCTACACCATTCTCGGTTTTTTTATTCTTTACTTGCTAAGTTTTATTATTGGGGCGCTTGGTTTTGGGTTTATGGGAGTAGATTTTGAATCTGCAGTGGGCGTTGCAGCCGCAACATTAGGAAATGTCGGTCCAGCATTAGGGAATTTTGGTCCAACAGATAATTATCAAGCACTTTCACAAGGCGGGCTTTGGTGGGCAAGCTTCTTAATGTTATTAGGAAGGTTAGAATTGTTTACTGTCTTGATCTTGTTTACCCCCTTCTTTTGGAAAAATAATTAGTAATCATATTTTTTCCCCCACCGCTCTTTAAGAAACGTTTTTAGTGTTTTTTCTTTTGAGTTGTCACCAGGCTGATAAAATTTTTGGCCTTTAATTTCATCTGGCAAAAACTCTTGCTCAATAAAATTTTTAACATAGTCATGTGCATATTGATATCCCTCTCCATAGCCCATAGATTGCATCAATTCTGTAGGAGCATTTCTCAGGTGAAGAGGAACTGCTAAATTACCAGTTTCTTTAACTTTTTTCTGAGCTTCATTGATGGCTTGATAGGAGGTGTTACTTTTTGGAGAACTAGCCAAATAAATAGCACACTGACTAAGCAAAATACGACCTTCTGGAAAACCTACAGCTCGAACAGCCTGAAACACATTGTTGGCCATAACTAGAGCGGTAGGATTGGCATTTCCTATATCTTCAGCTGCCAAAATGAGCATCCTTCTTGCAATAAATTCAACAGTTTCTCCACCTGCAATTAATCGAGCTAGCCAATATACTGCAGCATTTGGGTCGCTGCCTCTCACTGATTTAATAAAAGCAGAAATAAGGTCATAATGAAACTCGCCCTTTTTATCAAATAGAAGTGGATTGCTTTGAACCGTTTGATAAACCAAGTCGTCTGTTATTTGAAATTGTTGTTCATCTACAGATTGACTCACTAATTCAAGTATAGAAAGCATTTTTCGGGCATCGCCGCCGGCCAATTCAACTAGTGCTGCGGTTTGTTTTAAAACGAGGTTTCTTGAAGTCAAAAAGGGGTCTTCGGCTAACGCTTTTTTAAGAATTTTCAAAAGAGCCTCTTTCTCGAGAGGGTACAAGCAATATACCTGACATCTCGAAAGCAAAGCATTGATGACTTCAAAGCTGGGATTTTCAGTGGTAGCACCAATCAATGTGATCACTCCCTTTTCAACTGCTCCTAAAAGCGCATCTTGTTGCGATTTGCTAAATCGATGAATTTCATCAATAAAAAGGAGGGGAGTTTTATTATCAAATAAACCTCCTTTTTGACTGGCCTTTTGAATGATTTCACGAACTTCTTTCACTCCTGCATTGATTGCAGATAGTTGATAAAAGGGGCGCTCTTTTTCTTGAGCTAACAGTTGTGCTAGGGTAGTTTTGCCAGTGCCTGGTGGGCCCCATAAAATGAGAGAGGGAAGTATTCCTTGCTTAATCATTTTTGAAAAAGCACCATCTGTTCCCACTAAATGCTCCTGCCCAACATATTCGGCAAGCATTTTGGGTCGCATACGTTCTGCAAGAGGTATATTCATTTTCCCTAAATGTTAACTCATTTTATACGTTGCCTCACTATTTCATAAAGTACTACTGCTGAAGCTACAGATACATTAAGAGAATCAGAGTGTTGTTTCATGGGAATTTTAACTTGATTATTTAACATCTTTAAAATCCCTTTAGATATGCCTTTGTCTTCTGCTCCTAAAATTACTGCTATTGGGCCATTGTATTTTTTAGTATATATTGAATCTGAGGCTTTTTCTGTGATGGCTACGATGGTAAAGTCTAATTCCTGTAGTTGATAGATGGCATCTTTAAGATGATTGACTTTTACGATCGGTACATGAAAAATACCTCCTGCTGATGTTTTTACAACATCACCATTCAATGGAGCACTTCCGCTTGAAGGTAGTATAACGCCATCAACACCAACCGCTGATGCTGTTCTTAAAATAGCCCCAAAATTCCTTACATCGGTAACTCCATCCAATAAAATTAACAGGGGATTTTCTTTCGTTTCTATGCTTTCAATAAGAGCCTCTAGCCTTAGGGTTTCAACGGCAGACATTTGAGCCACTACACCTTGATGATTTTTTATATTAAACCTTTCGAAACGTTCTTTTGGAACATAACTAATAGCAATATGATGCTCTCTAAGTTGCTGTTCTAGTAGTTTAAATTTTGTGTTTTTACTGTCTTTCAAGAGAAATACTTTCTCAATGTTATTTTTTGATGCTAAAGCTTCAAAGACAGCACGAAGGCCAAAAATAATTGTAGTATTAGTTTCTTTCAAATTTAAAGTTTAGGGTTGATTTTGGTCTATATACCTTACTAATGCCACAAGCATTTTAGCATTGTTGAGTTTTACTTTATGGTTGTTAATATAGTCTTTATAAGCATTAGTTTCTAAAAACTTCAACTTCATCATTTTTTTATGTGATTTTTCTACTCTAACGCCTTCATTACCTCTCATTAATATAAAAAGACTGCGGTCAATCCAAGTGGGTAGAAGGCCTTCGCTAGTTCCAGTGGCCGGAGCAGGAATGGCCTCTTTCCGAGTTTGGGCTAATTCTTTTTTTAGATAGTGTAATAACCGATAATTTTTTCCAGCATAAAGAAGTTGAAAAACACCATCTAATGTGGGATGATTTTTTAACACTAGCTTTTCCCGAACAAAAGGGATGCGTTGGTGAATTATTTTAAATTGATTTTCTGGTAAAATTTTAAAACGTTCTCCAGCAGTATTTTTAAATTCAAATACTTGATAGCCCATGTGGTAGCGCATTAAACCTTGAAACTTTCTATTTGACCGAAACACTAATTCTGTTTGTTCAAATTTGTCTTTAAGATATGGGGAACCTTTATACTTTTTATTTTCCTCAACCAACTTGACCAAGTTGATATTACCTCCCCTAAACAAATCCTTTTCACTTAAAGAAACTAACTGTGCCTTTATGCATATTGAGTTAAAAAAAAGGAGTGATAAGAAAAGAAATTGTTTCATACGGAACATACTGCTAAAAAAAAGCACCTATAAAAATAGGTGCTTTTTATCAATTAACAAGCAATTGGTTACTTGGTGTCCCACCACAGGCGGGTGTCTTGCGTGTCAGCTCCCTGAGAGGCAACAGCTGCATTATAGTTTTCTTCATTTAAAGATTTTGTAAGCGCAGCATAGCCATTTCTAACAGGAATACCATTTCCAGAAAGTGCATCTTCTGCTGGCTCTAATTTTGGAAAATCTAAACGTCTCCATTCTGACCAAGCTTCAGCACCTTGTAAGTATAATGAAGCCCATTTTTGAATAGCTATCTGCTCCAGCCCGTTTGCGGCGTCATAAGCCACTGTAGCTTGTGATTTATAGCTGAGTGCATCGGCTGCTGAAATACCCCATTGTTCCATGGAAGCATCAATACCCAAATTATACCATGTTTCAGCATCACCCACTGTGGTCATTCCTCTAAGAGCGGCTTCTGCCATTGAAAAACATACTTGTGCATAGCTAAAAATCATACCTCCGGCTTGTGTACCGTCATATATAATATCGTCTGTAATGAATGAAATATCAGACTGCAGCACGTTTGGGTTTTGAACACCATAAGGACAACCTATATAAGTGCCTGTTGCATCAGAAAGTGGAAGCTCTGCATAGGATGCAATTCTCGGGTCATTGTGGTCTACTAACCAATTCACGAAAACATCACTTACGGCATAGTCTTCTCGGGTTTGAAAGCGGTCTTGCCATGGATTGTCATTGGTGTCCTCAGTCAAATACGGGTAGTGAATATTTTCAGCGACACTGCCAATGACACCTGCATTATAGGCTTCGGTCAATTTTTGTTGACCAAGTGATTGGTTAACATTAGAAATTCGCATTGCCATCACTAATTTTAGTGTATTGGCAAACTTTTTCCAATGTGACATGTCACCGTTGAATAAAAGATCTCCATTTAATGCGCCACTAGTATTTATAGATCCTAAGGATTCATCAATTTCACTGAAAAGGGAAGTATAAATAGCCTCTTGTGTATCGAATTTAGGTTTAATATTATCAGAACCTTGAAGGGCTTCTGAATAAGGAATCATTCCCCATCGATCTGTAAGATACAGATAAAAATAGACCTTAAGAATACGCGCAACAGCAATTTGATTTTCTGTTGCTCCTCCATTTTTATAGGTTTCTGGATCAGAGGTGTTTAAATCAATGATCTCTTGTAAATCCTTTAGAGGTCCAGAATACCAAGCATCATAAGACCACTCAAACTGCTCATATCTAGAATCTTCAGTATAGGTAATTTCAGAAATATATTGCACCATAAGGTTGCTGTTCACCTCACTCACAATAGTTGGAATGAAGGATTCTGCATTAGTCAAAAGGGCTGCTGTTGAGGCTGTTGAAGGGGAGTTCGGGTTAACATTTGTGTCTCCAAAATCAACAGTTTCACAAGCCTGAAAAGCAAATACTGTTAGCAGTATTAAACTCCATTTTTTAATATAATTTTTCATGCTTTTCTTTATTAAAAGTTAAGTTTTACATTAAGTCCAACAGATCTTGAAGGAGGCAACTGACCACCTTCAACTTGTCTGAATTCTCCAGCAATAACACCATTACCTTCAATTTCACTTGGGTCGAGCCCACCGTGTTTGATGTTAGAGTAGAGCAATAACAAGTTATTACCTAGTATAGAAACATCAGCACTTCTTACAAAAGTGCCATCTAATACTGAACTTGGAACTGAATATCCTAAACGCAACTGACGTAATTTTAAATATGAGGCATCATAAAGCCATTCGTCATGGGTACCAAAATAGCGTTTACCGTAGGAGGGTGCATCCATATAAAGATCTACAGGAGCACCACTGTCAGTGACACCTACTACATGAAAACCGCCCCCTTGGTCAGGATCATTTCGAACAGGATTTCCTTTGTCATTATTTCCTACAGTATTTACATGTTGGCCTGAATAGTAGGTGAACATATTTGTTGTTGAGTAGAACAATCCACCACTTTGAAAGTCAAGGCCCAAGTTTAAATAAAAATTCTTGTATTGAACCGATGAAAGAATTCCACCTGTAAAGTCTGGAAGAATACTTCCTAAGACTTCGTTACTGTCGTATTC